>NZ_JAAKEH010000042.1:0-26076 GCF_011039095.1 Desulfovibrio sp. ZJ200
TTGACTTTTTATGAAAGTCAAAGGTGGCATTCAGGCGAAAAACGCGGTTTTCGCCTGAATGTACGCCGCGTTGCGGCGGCTGCCGCTTTCGCGTCAGCAGAGCATTTTCAAAGAGAAAATGCTCTAGGCGGGGCGCCAGTCCTTGATGCCCAGATCCACCGACGCTATGCCGTTGTACATGTCCAGGCGGAGCGTGTAGGCCAGAAGAATGGTCTGACCCACCAGCGAGGGCGGCAGAGCCTCGGCCATGCGCCAGGCCTTTGCGGGAAGGGTGATGCCGCTTTTTTGATCCTGCACTTTGAGCAGGACGTGTTCCCGGCTGTGGCCCAGAAAAGTGCGCTCCTTGACCAGCAGCGGCGGCGAGGCGAAAACGGGTTCGGCATTGCCCGGACCAAAGGGCTGCAAGAGCTCCAGTTCCTTTAAAAAACGGTGCTCGGACGCTTTGGCGAAATCCAGCTCGCATTCCAGGGTCAGGCTGGGGCTGAGCGGCTCCGGCCCCAATGCCTCGGCCGCCGCGGCCTCGAATTGCGCGCGAAATTCATTGAGGCAGCGAGGCTCAAGGCGCACTCCGGCTGCCAGCCGGTGCCCGCCGAAGCCCAGCAGGCAGTGCGCTGTGCGGGTCAGGCCGGCGTGCAAATCAAACTCCCGCACGGAACGGCCCGAGCCCTTGAGGCAGCCCTGATCATCGCAAAGAATAATGGTGGGCCGGTAAAATTCGTCCACAATGCGGGAAGCGACAATCCCCACAATGCCGGGATGCCAGTCCGGGCCGTAGAGCACAAGACCCGCCCGTGGCCCTTGCGCCAGAAGTTCCTGGGCCTGCTCGCGCGCCGCGGCCAGGATGCGCTCTTCCTCCAGGCGGCGCTCCGTGTTCAGCGCGTCCAGTTGAGCGGCCAGGGCGGCGGCGACCGCATGATCCTTTTCCCGCAGCAGTTGCAGGGCCAGATCCGCCTTGCCCATGCGCCCGGCGGCATTGATCCGCGGAGCCAGTCGAAAGACCGTCTGCCCGGAGCTCAGGGCCGCGGCCGCGTCAAAGCCGCTGACCACTTTCAGAGCCGCCATGCCGGGGCGAGCCGCGGCGGCCAGTCTGGCCAGACCGCCGCGCACCAGAATGCGGTTTTCGCCGGTCAGGCGCATGACGTCGGCCAGGGTGCCCAGAGCCACGAGATCCAGAACCTCGTCCATCTTGCAGCGTTTGCCGGTCCGGGCAGAGAGCAGCGCGTTGAGCCCGGCCATGAGGTAAAAGGCCACGCCCACGCCGGCCAGATGCGGGCAGGGCGAGTCCTCCTGCGGGCCCAGCCTGGGATTGCACAGCGCGTGGGCCAGGGGCAGTTGGGCCGGGGGAAGGTGGTGATCGGTGATGATCACGGTCATGCCCAGATCGCGCGCGCGGCGCACGGCGTCCACATCGGCAATGCCGCAGTCCACGCTGAGCAGAATGCCGCAGCCCTGCGCGGCAAGAGCTTCAACACCCTGGATATTGAGGCCGTAGCCCTCGGCGCGGCGATCCGGAATATGCCAGACGGCCGTAAGGCCGTGAGCCTCCAGAACATCCAGCACCAGACAGGTGGCGGTAATCCCGTCCACATCGTAATCGCCCCAGACCGCGAGCTTTTTTCCGGCGGCCAATTCCTGCGCAAGGAGTTCCGCGGCCTGGGGAATCTGGGGCCAGCAAGCCGGCGCGGTCAGAGCATTCAGCCGCGCGGAAAGAAAATCATCCATGCAACGGGCTTCGGTAAGGCCCCGTCGCCAAAGGATTTCCAACAGGAGCGGCGAGATGGAAAGTTTTTCGGCCCAAGCCCTGGGCGGCGCGCCGGGCGGACCTTGCCGGAACTGCCAGCTTTTCACGGCGGGCGTCAGGCCTTGGCCGGAGCTTGTTGGGAGCCCTGGGCAGGGGCTTGCTGGGCGGCCTTGGCAGGAGCTTGCTGGGCGGCTTGGGCCGGGGCTTGCTGGGAGCCCTGGGCAGGAGTTTGCTGGGCGGTCTGGGTCAGAGCGCGCAGGGCTTCGCGCACGGTTTCCAGGCGATCTTCGGGCACCAGGTTCTTTTGGATCAGCCAGGCCAGAAACTTGATGGAGGGCTCGTGGCTGGGCGCTATTTCCAGGGCCTTGAGCAGATGATCAATGCAGCCGTTGATGTCTTTTGTTTCCAGCAGCACGCGGGCCATGTTCATATATAAATTTTCGTCGCTTTGCGAGAGTTGCAGAGCGCGCTGGTAATATTCAAGGGATTGCTGCAGCATCTTGTTCTTGCGCAGATTGATTCCGAATTCATTGAACAAATGCTTGTGCTCGGGCTCAAAGGCGCCATCCAGCTTGACCAGCCGCGCGAAAATGTCCTGGGCTTTTTCCGCGTCGCCCCGTTCCAGATAGGTGAGGCCGATGCCGAAGTTGGCCCGCACGTTTTCCTCGTCTATCTTGAGCGCGCGGGAATATTCATATTCGGCGGCAAAGGTTTCGCCTTTCTCCCTGTGACTGTCGCCGTTGTCGACGGAGCGTTGCATTTCCTGCATCTTGGGATAGACGGAGTTCATGTAAAACTCCGGCTCGGGCGCGAACTTGCCGATCAGTTCGTCCATGGTGATTTTACGCTTCGGACCGCTGGGCACATAATTGGGGTTCAAGGGCTGACATTCGATGACATCGCCGTGCTGTTCAATAAACCAGAAGGTTTTCTGCACGGTTTTGCGCGTGGTGGTGCCGGTGCCTACCTTGCGGATTTCCTGAGTGGAAAAGACGCCGCGCACTTCAGTCTTGCTCGCCTCGGCACTGGAGGTCGGGGCCGCGGCGGCCTGCGGGGCGTTTGCCGCCGGGGCCGCGGGGATTTGTTCTTTGGGCATGATCTTCCTCAACAAGGCATGTTACGCCTGAAATTGCCGTTAAGGCATCATAGCTGTGCAATGCCGTAACGCCGCACAGGTGCGGGCTGCCTTCAGTCGCTGCGGTTTGCCCGCGCCGGCGGTAGCCGTTAGCAAGCTTTGCTTGCTTACGGATAGCGACAGCGGTTGCGTTGGCTGGCTGTCGCAGTAACCAGTTGCTGTCTTCATCCGTAGCTTCCTTCGTCGCAACGGCTGAAGCAATGAGCCTGAAAACCACGCTTTTCAGGCGCTTGCCCCGCTTGCGGGGCTTGTCCCGCTTGCGGGGAAATGATGGCAGCGCCGCTTTTGAAATTGGACAATTTCAAAAGCAAAATTTTCTAGAGGGCGCAGCCGGCAGCCATTTCCGCCAGAATGCGCCGTGCGGCTTCCACTGGGGAGGGCGCTTCCAGAATGGGTCTGCCCACGACCAGAAAGTCCGCGCCCTGGGCCACGGCCTTGGCCGGAGTCATAATCCGGCGCTGATCTCCGGCCGCGCTTCCAGCCGGGCGGATGCCCGGGCAAAGACATTGCAGACCCGGCAAAGCCGTCTTGATGTGTCCGGCTTCATGCCCGGAGCAGACCACGCCGTCCAGCCCCCAGGTCTGCGCGCCGTGTGCCAGAGTCAGGGCATGCTCGGCGGGCGCGGCGCTGATGCCGGGCATTTCGCCGGGCATAAAGCTGGTCAATACCGTGACCCCGAAAAGCAAAGGCTTGCCGCTGGCCATGCCGGACGCCGCCTCCGCGGCTTCCCGGCACATCCGCTCTCCACCCTGGCAGTGCAGGGTCAGCATATCAATGCCCAACGAGGCGGCCGCCTTGACTGCCTGCCCTACGGTGTGCGGAATATCGTAAAATTTCAAATCCAGAAAAACATTATAGTGCAAATGCTTGAGCGACTCAATCAGCGCAGGGCCGCCCACGGTGAAAAGCTCCATGCCCACTTTGCACCAGGGCACGAAACCCCGCAGCTCCCGGGCCAGGGAAAGCGCGGCCTCCTGGCGGGGAAAATCCAGGGCGACGATCAGTTGCGCCATGCGTTTTCCGCCTCTTGTGCAGGTTCCGGATCGCGGCCAGGGCCGAGCAGACTTTCCAGCAGGCGCGGGTTGCGCTTCGGCGACAGCGTGGCAGCCAGATATACGGCGCGCAGAGCGTCGTAGGCCGCATCAAGCTCGTCATTGACCAGCAGCGCGTCATACCAGCGGGCCTGGCGCATTTCCCGGCGCGCGTTGGCCAGCCGGCGCTCAATGGTGGCTTCGTCGTCCAGATCGCGCGCGCGCAGGCGGCGTTCCAGCTCTTCCATGCTCGGCGGCAGGATGAAGGCAAAGGTGGCCTCCTCCAGCGTCAGCTTGAGCTGGGCCGCGCCCTGGACGTCGATGTCGAAGAGCATGTCGCGGCCTTCGCGCAGCAGGGTCTTTACCGGTTGCAACGGCGTGCCGTAAAAATTGCCGTGCACCTCGGCCCACTCTGCGAAATAGTTTTCCGCGCGGCGGCGTTGGAAGTCCTCATGGCTCAAGAAAATGTAATCCTTGCCGTTGATCTCGCCCGCGCGCGGCTTGCGCGTCGTGCAGGAAACAGAATAGCCGAAATGCGGAAATTCCGCCAGAAGCCGCTTGATCAGCGTGGTCTTGCCCGCGCCGGACGGCGCGCTCACAACCAGCGCTATGCCTTCGCGCCGCATCAGCTCCCTTCCTCCTGCGCAAAGCGCTGGCTGATGGTTTCAGGCTGGATGGAGGAAAGGAGCACATGGTTGGAATCCGTCACCAGGATGGAGCGCGTCTTGCGCCCCTGGGTGGCGTCAATCAGCCGCCCCTCGGCCCGCGCGTCTTCGCGCAGGCGCTTCATGGGCGAGGAGGAAGGGCTGACAATGCTTACCACCCTGCCGGCCAGCACATAATTGCCGAAGCCTATGTTGATCAGACGATCGCCGCGCATGGGAGCCTATTCCAGATTCTGAACTTGCTCGCGGCATTTTTCGAGCTCGTTTTTAAAGTCCACGACCAGCCGCGAAAGCTGCACGTCCGGCAGCTTGTTGCCGCAGGTATTGATCTCGCGGAAGCACTCCTGAAGCGTGAAATCCAGGCGGCGTCCGGCATCCTTGCCGCTTTGCAGAAGATTGCGCAGGCGCTCCAGATGGGTGCCCAGACGGGTCAGCTCCTCGCTCACATCCAGGCGGTCGGCCAGAATGACGATTTCCTGCAGGAAGCGGCTTTCTTCCAGCTCCTGACCGTTTTGCGCAAGAGCATCGCCCAGGCGCTCCCGCAGCATATTGGCGCGCTCTTCCCTGATGGCCGGGGCGCGCTCGGCAATCAGCCCCGTCCATTCTTCCATGCGCAGGATGCGCGAGTGAATGTCCGTGGCGAGCGCGCGACCTTCGTCGGCGCGGGCTTCGTCCCAGTCTTCCAGAGCGAGTGCCAGGCCTGCCTCCAGATTTGCGCTCATGGCGTCGTCGAGCTCGTCGCCGGTGTCGCCCCACAGAAAAGACAGTTGCAGCAAGGCGTTGTAATCCGGGGTAAAGCTGTCGCCGCGCGCTGTGGCCAGTTCGCGCAGGCTTTGGAGCATGGCCGCGGCCTGCATGCTGTCAAAACGCGGCGTCGGCGCGGCCCCGGCCGCATAGTGCAATTGAAGGCTGATGTCCACCCGGCCTCTGGAGGCGAAGCGCCGCACCACTTTTTCCAGGCGCGGCTCAAGGCTGCGCACCGCTATGGGCAGCCGCCACTTGAGATCCAGATGACGGCCGTTGACGCTTTTGATTTCCCACTGCTGGGTAATATCGGCATTTTCCACCAGACAGCGGCCAAAGCCGGTCATGCTGTGGAGCATAGCTTCCTTCCTGCTGCAAAGTATAATGAAAAATTGTATCTCAGGGCGGGGGAGAAAGCAAGAAAAGCCCTTGCCGGAGACACTCACGCTTTCAATGGAAATGATATTGCAACCATCTGAAATTCAAAACGAATTTTTTTATGAAATCATCTCAAAGGTGAATCCCCCCCTTGCCAAAGGCCAGGGCTTTTCTTGCGCGCGTGCCCTTTCAGCCCGGCGGCGCAAAGGCCGCCCCGCGGCCTTTGGCCTGAGCCCAAAACCGCACAGTGTATCGTGCAATCCAACGGATTGCGGTTATTTTGCTCAGGAAAAGCCCCCTCTGGCGCCTGCCGGGCTGCCGCAGCCCCCGCTGCCGCAAGAAGGCATGCCTCTGCCCAGGGGCCGCACCGGCCCGGGCTTGTAAGGGAAAGCCCCGGTTTTCAGAGGGCTCGGGGCGCTCATTTGGCGTTGCGTAGCTGTGGAGCCGCATTGCGGGCAGGTCGGAGCCGCGTCGCCGTGGATCAGTTCTTCAAATTTTGTTCCGCAGGCTGTGCAGAGAAAATCGTACATGGGCATGGAGCACCTCGGCAGTCTGGATTTCAGCCCGGCCTGGTTGCCCGCCGGGCTTGCGGATGAGCTTTGCTTGCATATATAAGAGGCTGCATTGATAATGGCAAGGGCGGCTTACGCCCCCCTGCCGCGAATTCGTCAACCGGGCCCCCGACGGGGCCATGAAGGCGGCCTGAGCGGGCCGCCCGAGGAGTGAAATGATGAAAAAGATTCTCTTGCTTGCCGGTGATTATGTGGAAGATTATGAAGTGATGGTGCCGTTTCAGATGTTGCAGATGCTGGGCTATGAGGTGCATGCCGTCTGCCCCGGCAAAAAGCCAGGCGATGTGGTGCGCACCGCCATCCATGACTTTGAGGGCGATCAGACCTACTCTGAAAAGCGCGGCCACAATTTCGCGATCAACTATGATTTCGACAAGGTCGATACCGGGGAGTATGCCGGTCTGGTGGTCCCCGGCGGACGCGCCCCCGAGTACCTGCGCCTGAACCAGCGCATTCTGGAAATCGTGCGCGAATTCCACGCGGCCCAAAAGCCCATTGCCGCTGTGTGCCACGGCCCGCAGATCCTGGTTTCCGCGGGGATTCTCAAAGGTTGCGCCTGCACTGCCTATCCGGCGGTGAAGCCTGACGTGGTGGATGCCGGGGCTCAGTGGAGCGAGGCCAATGAATCCTTTACCAACGCCGTCGTCGATGGCAATCTGGTCACGGCTCCGGCCTGGCCCGCGCACCCGGCCTGGATTGCCGCTTTTGCCAGGCTGCTGGGAGCCAGGATCACCATCTGACCTTGATACGATCATCCGTGCGGGCCAGGGAGCTGCCTTTCAAGCGGTTCTTGCTCTGCAGCCCAAAGAAATCGCTGCCGTTCTCCGTATGCCGCTGGAGCGGCGACGGCTGACGCTGGCCTGTTGGCTTTGTCAAGCTGCGCTTTTTGCGTAAGGAGCGTACCGTCAGAGTACGCTCCTTTCGCGAGGGGTTCGCCTTTGAGATGATTTTCGTAAAAAATCCATTGTAATTTTACATGGTTGAGAAAGAAATTTTACGCTGAAAGTGAATCCTTCCAGGGCGGGTGAACATTGACAAAGAACATTTGAACAGCTATCCTAGCGAGAAAAGCTTATATACAGTATATCGTCTCTTGAAAGCGCGGAAGAGGAAGGGAAGGAGGCCTTTGGGCGCGTAAAAAGGCTCTTCTTTTCCTGCGGCAGCGCGCAAGGGCGTGCGAGGGGAAGAAGGCAAGGATGAAAAGACATGTGCTGCTGAGAACGAATCTTCTCATTTTCGCCATAATTATTTTGGGATTTATGTGCATTTTTATTCATAATTATCATTATAACAGGGAAATTTTTAAAAAAGATATGGAGCAGGTGGCTCTGCTGACGGAAAAATGTATTTATAATGATATTGATTCAATCTTTACAAAGCCTATCCATATCGCGATGACAATTGCAAATGACAATTTTCTTAAAGATTTCCTTGAAACAGAAGACCTGATACCTGGTAATGAAGCATTTTTAAACACAATAAAGAATTATATTTCAACGTATAAAGAAAAATACAACTATGATGCCGTATTTCTGGTATCCACGAAAACGAATCGCTATTACCATTTTGAAGGCATCGACCGCGTTCTGACGCCGGATAACGCTGAAAATACATGGTATTATTCCTTTCTTGCATCTCCTGACGAGTATGCGCTGAATATTGATAACGACGAAGCGGCGCATAATGAAATTGTCGTTTTTATCAACTGTAAAATAAAAAACAAGGCGGGCTCCGTGATCGGCGTGGTGGGGGTTGGCTTTCGCGTCGATTATTTACAGAAGATATTCAAAGAGTACGAAACGCAATTCGATGTGAAGGTCTACCTGATTGACAATCAGGGCATGATTGAACTTTCCATGGATAAGACCGGATTCAGGAAGACGGATCTTTTTGCATTGCCTGAATTCAGGGATCTCAAGGAACGGATTCTTTCTGAAAAAGAAAAATGCCAATATTTCTGGTATGCCGCAAAAGGGCGTAAGGGCTATCTTGTGGCGAAATATGTGCCAAATCTGGAGTGGCATCTGATTATCGACAATGACGCTGACGTGCTGGCGGAGCAGACCAAACGGCAGTTTCTTACCGGCATTATGGTCCTTCTGATGATAGTCGCTCCCGTCCTGATCGTCACCACCTGCATTCTTCGCGGGCATAATATGCGGCTTGTCAAATTGGCCGTGGCGGAAGAAAAAAAGCGCAGTTCGGTTTTTCAGGTGGAAACCGGAAAGCTGTACGAAAACATTTATGAAGTCGACATTACGCATAACCGCGCAGCCAGCGAGGCGACCGAAAGCTATTTTGAAAGTCTGGGCGTGCCGAGGAACACGCCCTATGACGAAGCCTTGCGGATTATCGCCAAAAAACAGATCAAAACCGAATATCGCCAGGGCTATCTGGCCACATTCAGCCGCAAGAATGCCTTGCGCGTCTATAAGGAGGGCGGCGACTGCCTGCGCTATGACTTTATGATTTCCAATGACGCCAGGCCCGACTATCACTGGCTGCGCCTTACGGCCCGCATTTTTCATTGGGATGAGGACGGCTCGGTGCGGATGTTGATGTATCGCCAGAATGTGGACAGGGAAAAAGAACACGAGCAGCATCTGCTGGAAAAAATGCAGCGCGATTCCCTGACCGGCCTTTACAATAAAGCGGCCACCCAGGAGTATATCCAGCAGCGCCTGTTGCGTCACCCGGGAGAAGCCTTTGCCTTTTTCATCCTGGATATTGATAATTTCAAGAATGTGAATGACAGCTGCGGCCATGCCGTGGGCGATACGGTCATTGCGGATTTCGCGGAATTGCTGAAAAAAGAGTTTCAGGAGAACGACATCATCGGGCGCATCGGCGGGGATGAGTTCGTGGCGCTCGTCCGCGCGCCGTCACGGGAGTGGGCGGAGAAAAAGGCTCTGAGCGTGGTGACGGCCATGCGCCATGATGTTACGGACGGCGTGAAGACCTGCCCCGTTTCCGTCAGCATCGGCGTGGCCCTGGCGCCGGAGGCCGGCGCGGAGTTTGAAACGCTGTACAAGAATGCGGACAGAGCCCTGTACCATACCAAACAGCACGGCAAAAACGGCTTTACCCTGTACGATTCCTGATCGCTCTGGCGACAGCGTTAGAGCATTTTTTGATTGAAAATGAATAGAGTTCAATCAAAAAATGCTCTAGGAAGCCCAGGCGGCCAATGCCTTGTCCAGTTCCGGCCCTGGCTGCACCTTCAGGGCGTCGTCCAGGCGCAGGTGACATTGGCAACCGTCCAGGAGAATCAGGGCGTGCGCTTCCACCGGGCCGGGATGGGTTTCAAGAATATTTTTCAGCGCCTGCATGTCTTCCCGGCTGAGACGGTGCGCCGGGATCTGCACGCAGACCGGCGTGTCACTCTGGCCGCAGGCTTCAGCCAGGGGGCGCACGCTCTGGCCCAGCAGCTTGAGCTCGCGCGGAGCGTCTTCATTTTCCTCGTCCGTTTCCGGGGCAGTGTCGCCCTGGCTGTCCAGGCGGGCCGTGAGGCACAGGGGCTGCTCGGCCCGGATCAACTCGCGCGCTTCGGCATAGGCCCGCGGGAAAAAGGTCACTTCCGCGTGGCCGGTCAGATCCTCCACGCCCACAAAGGCCATGCGCTCGCCCTTGGATTTGGTGAGCACTTCCTTGACGCTGGTCACCAGCACCGCGCTGGTGATTTCCGCGCCGGCAAACATTTCCCGCGCGTCTTCCAGGGTGGTCAGGCGCAGGCGGCGGATCTCGCGGCTGTAGGGCTGGAGCGGGTGGCTGGTGAGAAAAAAGCCCAGAGCTTCCTTCTCGCCCCGTAATTTCAGGTCGTCCGCCATTTCGGGCAGCCCGGCTTCAGGGCAGTCAAAGCCGATGCCGGGCAGGGGCGCGGCTTCAGCCGCAGGCGTCATGGCCAGCAGGGAAACCTGGTTGGAATTTTTCTCCCTGGCCTTTTTCTGGGCGCGGGCCACCGCGGCTTCCACCGCGGCCAGCAGGCCCGCCCTGCTGACGCCGAAGCAGTCGCAGGCCCCGCCCTTGATCAAAGATTCCAGCACCCGCTTGGTGACCTTGCGCAGATTGACCCGGCAGCAGAGATCCAGAAAGGAGAGATATTCGCCGCCTCCCCTGCGCGCCTCCACAATTTCGCGGATGGCCTCGTCGCCCACGTTCTTGATGCCGCCCAGGCCGAAGATCACCTTGCCCGCATGCGCGGTGAATTCGCGCTGGCTCCGGTTCACCGAGGGCTGGACCACGTCGATGCCCATGTCTTTGCAGCAGGAGACGTATTTCAGCAATTTGTCCTGGTTGCCCATTTCCGAGGTGAGCAGGGCGGCCATGAACTCCACCTTGTAATGCACCTTGAGATAGGCCGTATAATAGGAGATCAGGGCGTAGGCCGCCGAATGGGACTTGTTGAAGCCGTATTCGGCGAATTTTTCCATCAGGTCGAAAATCTCGTTGGCCTTTTCCTCGGCAATGCCGTTTTTTTCCGCGCCGGCCACAAAGGTCACGCGCTCCCTGGCCATGGCCTCGGCCTTTTTCTTGCCCATGGCCCGGCGCAACAGATCCGCCCCGCCCAGCGTATAGCTGGCGATGATCTGGGCGATCTGCATGACCTGTTCCTGATAGACAATGACGCCGTAGGTGTCGCGCAGACATTCGGTAAGCGACTTATGCGGGTAGACCACCGGCACCTGGCCGTGCTTGCGCTTGATGAACTCTTCCACCATGCCCGACCCCAGAGGCCCGGGCCGGTAGAGCGCCAGCATGGCGATGACGTCCTCAAAGCAGGTGGGCCGCAGCATGCGCAGATACTGGCGCATGCCCGAGCTTTCCACCTGAAACACGCCGTCCGTGTCGCCGCGGGCATAGAGATCATAGGTTGCGGCATCGGTGAGCGGCAGATTGTCCAGATCCGGCGGGGTCTGGCCCTGCAGGCTGATGTTGTCCAGGGTGTCCTGGATCAGGGTCATGGTCTTCAGGCCCAGAAAGTCGAATTTGACCAGCCCGACCTTTTCGGTCATGGGGCCGTCGAACTGGGTCACAAGTTCGCCGCGCTTGCCCAGGTACAGGGGCAGGTATTCCTCCATGGGCTTGTCCGAGACAACCAGCCCGGCGGCGTGGGTGGACGCATGCCGGGCCAGCCCTTCCAGGCGCAGGGCCGTATCCAGCAAATGCCTGACCGTCTGGTCCTCCTCATAGAGTTTTTTCAGGTCCGGCTCCATGTCCAGAGCCTTTTTGATGGTCATTTTGAGGTCGCCGGGCACCAGTTTGGCAATGCGATCCGTCTCCGCAAAGGTCATGCCCAGGGCCCGGCCCACGTCGCGCACCACGCCCTTGGCCTTCATGGTGCCGAATGTGGTGATTTGCGCCACCGAGCCCTCGCCGTAGGTCTCCACCATATGGCGGATCACGTCGCCCCGGCGGCGCTCGCAGAAGTCCACGTCAATATCCGGCAGGGAGACGCGCTCATTGTTCAAAAAACGCTCAAAAAGCAGATTATAGGGCAAAGGGTCCAGGTTGGTGATGCGCAGAGCCCAGGCCACCAGGGAGCCCGCCGCGGAGCCGCGCCCCGGCCCTACCGGGATATGATTGTTTTTGGCCCAGTTGATGAATTCCTGCACGATTAAAAAATAGCCGGGAAAGCCCATCTCCAGAATGACGTTGATTTCGTATTGCAGGCGTTGGCGATAGCGCGCCGGGTCGATGTTCTCGCGATCCGGATGCTTTTCCAGGCGCTTTTCCAGACCTGCCTCGGCCAGACGGCGGAACTCCGACTCCATGCTGGCCCCTTCGGGCAGTTGGTAGACCGGGAAATAATGGTGGCCGAAATCCAGCTCCACATTGCAGGATTCCGCAATGCGCATGGTATTGGCCAGGGCCTCGGGCACATGGGCGAAGGGCTTTTCCATCTCCTCCACGGACTTGTAGTAGAGCTCGCGCGTCTCAAAGCGCATGCGTTTGGGGTCGTCCATGGTGGTCTGGGTCTGGATGCAGAGCAGAACCTCGTGCGCGTCGGCGTCGTCGGCGTTGAGATAGTGGCAGTCGTTGGTGGCCACCAGGGGCAGGTTGGCGGTTTCCGCCAGTTCCAGCAGGGCAGTGTTCACGGTTTCCTGCTGGGCCAGGCCGTTGGATTGCAATTCCAGATAAAAGCGGCCGGGATAAATATCCGCGTATTCTTTGGTCAGGTTCAGGGCCGCATCCATGTCCCCGGCCAGAATGGCGCGGGGAATCTCGCCCGCGAGGCAGGCCGAAAGGCAGATCAGACCCTCGGCGTAACGGCGCAGCAGGGTCTTGTCCACGCGCGGCTTGTAGTAAAAGCCGTCCAGAAAACCGTGGCTGACCAGCTTGACCAGATTGTGATAGCCCAGCTCGTTCTGGGCCAGGAGGATCAGATGATGGCGTCGTTTGCCCGTTTCCGGGCTTTTGTCCGTATGATCGCGGCAGACGTAGACCTCGCAGCCGAAAATGGGCTTGATGCCGAAATCCTTGCAGGCCGTGTAAAAGTAGGCCGCGCCGAACATGTTGCCGTGATCCGTGACGGCGCAGGCGGGCATGCCGTAATCCTTGGCGCGGGCGCAGAGATCCTTGATGCGGATGGCGCCGTCCAGAAGACTGTATTCGGTATGGCAATGCAGATGCACGAAATCGGACATGAGAGCTCCTCAGGCGAAACACGCTGCCCACGCGAGCGGCCGCGGACAAAAAAAGTTTTGCCGGGCGCGGCGGTCGACCGCAGAAAACGTAGTGTAGCAAATTGCCGGCCACCCCTCAAGATAACGGCTGCTGCATCGGGGGCACGGCCCTGAGGCGGACTCCTGAAAGGCCTCGGATTCGCAGGCTTTGGAGGCCGCAGGGCCTCTTTGCCGCCCAGGCAGCGACAGAAATATTTATACAGATAATTTACCAGGTTATATGGATATGCCAAGAAAAGAAATGCGCTTGTGCTGCCGGCGCGCCCCGCGGCTTGCCTTGCGCCAAGGCCCGGCGTACACCAAAAAGCATGAATTCGGACATCAGCCTGCACGAGCAATGGTTTGCGGGATATGCCGCGCGCAAGCGCGCCAGGGAGCTCCATGATGCGGCTCCGCTGGATTTGAAGGCAGCGCACACGCGCGCTGTCCTGGAAAATGCCCGCCGCATGGCGCTGCACGAAAAATTCGAGCCGCCTCTGGCCAGAGCCTGCCTGCTGGCCGCGCTCTATCATGATCTGGGCCGCTTTGAGCAGTATCTGCGCTTTCATACTTTCCGGGATCGCGAGTCATGCAATCACGGCCTGCTGGGCGTGAAAATTCTCAAGCGCGAGGCGCGGCTGGCCGGCGAAGACGCCCGGACGCGCAAAACCGTGCTGGCAGCAGTGGGCCTGCATAACCGCTTCGCCCTGCCCGCGCATCTGCCGCGCACTGTGGAACTGGCCGCGCATGTGGTGCGCGACGCCGACAAGCTGGATATTTTACGGATCATAGACGAGCACTTGAGCGGGCCCGGACCCTGCAGCCCTACCGTGGTGCTGAATTTGCCGGATGATCCCGCCCTGTCGGGCGAAGCCGTGCTGCGCGCGGCCGCGGAAGGCCGTGTGGCCGCATATGCCGATTTGCGCAGCGTCAATGATTTTCGCGTGCTGCTCGGCACCTGGTTTTTTGACATGCATTTTGCGACCAGCCGCCGTCAATTCGTGGAGGACGGTCATGCCCGCCGTCTTCTGGAGGCGCTGCCCCCGGTTCCGCCCTACGGCCCGGCGCGCGCGGCTTTGTTGGAGCGGCTGAGCGGGGCTGAGCGCGGCGCGCCGGGCAGCCGCGCACGAGCGTAAGCATGTCGTGCGGCAGCGGCGCGGAACCACGTTTTTTCCCTTTGGCAGTCTTGCGCTCGCGCGTCCCCTGGCCGGCGCAAGCCAGCGCGGCCCTGCTCAATCCCTCTTGGGCCGAACTGCGGCGGCTCGCTGTGGAAACACAAGGCATTGCCCCCCGCGGCGCGCTCCGCATCCGCCTGGCGTACAGGCTTTTTTATCTGTCGTTCGAGGAAGGCGCGACTTTTCTGGCCCTGGCGGCTCAGGCCGGCGGCGAATTGCTGGCCGCGGATTTCAAACCCGCGGAACGCAATCTGGAGCTGCCCGCCGCGCTCCTCGTGCGTTGTCTGCCGCAGCTCTGGCCCTGTTTCGCAACCGGTCCGGTTTTTGCGGACTTTCTGGCCCGGGGCGGCCTTGAAGGATTGGCTCAGGAAGCCGGGCTGCGGGTGCTGGCGCGTCGTCCTTTGCTGGCAGGCGCGGCTGTGCTGCTGCGCCTCAGCCCTGTTGCCCGGAATTTACGCTGAGCCTACGGGCCGGGGACGGCGCAGAAAGGTATCCGGGCCGAAGCTGCCGCGCAGCGCCACGCGCAGCAAAAGGCGGGCGGCATACCGGGCCGCGCCTTCCGTTGCATACCTGCCGAAGAATTTTCGCTGCACCAGGGGCAGGCATTGCGTATACTTGCGCCAGTATACGCCGTCTTCCATGCGTTTCTCCAGGGCGGGAAGCCGGTCGGTACTGAAGACGCCGCCCAGAAGCCCGGCCAGGCGCTGTTCTTCATTGTGCGCGGCAAGGACGTTTTGCCAGGGCACAAATGTTTCTCGCGCCTGCGGCAGCGCCTGATGTTCCGTGAGCAGCGGCAGCACCGCAAGGCCCAGCATCAGGCAGGTGGTGAAAACGCCCGAAAGCGGAGAGGCGAGAATAACATCGGCTGCAAAGCGCATGCAGCCCGGGGCAACGGTCAGGGTATCCTGAATCGTGGCTGTGGATGGGGCTCCCAGCAAAATCTGGTGCTCGGGAAGAAAATAATAAGGCTTGAAAATGACGAAATAATGCCGCGACAGGTGCAACACGGTTCGGATTTGCTCCTGCGGGCAGTCAAGCAGGCCGCCGCAGTAAAAGACAATCCTTTTGCCGCAAGGTATGGCGATATTCAGGCCTTGCGCCAATTCCCGGCGCAAGGCGTTTTTGTCTTCATGACGGCGTGTTTCCCACTCTCCCAACTGGTAAAGCCCGGCATGGGCGAACTCCTGGACGGCTTGCGCATTTTCCGCTTTGCCGGCCGGCGGCCGGGCGGCCGCGCCTGCCGCCTGACGGGCCTGGCGCTCATACATGCACAGAAAGTGGCTGTATTCGGCATGCGCAAGCCTAGGCAAAAAGGTTGTGGCATGCAGCATAAGCACGCGCCGTTCGGCCAAAAGGGAAAGATGGGGATGATTGAGCAGATCCGGCACGCCCGCCACGGCCAGCGCGCCATAGGGGCCGCGCGCCGCGTCGTCCGGCAAGACGGCGTAGCCTTGCCCTCGCAGGGCCGCGAGCGTGGGGTTTGGCGGATTTTGATCCGCGCACAAGGCGCGCGGCACAAGAATATCCACCTCATCAGCGGGCAGATGAGACAGGACATGCCGGAAATAGAGCAGGCTGCGGGCCGCGAGATAAACGGCAAGGTGCGGGCTGGGCATTTATTTTTCTCGCAGAAGCTTCAGAAGCGCTTCCAGGCATTGCGCCGGAGACAGCGCGGCCGTATCCAGAGTCAAATGCGGGGCAAGGGGCACATCCACCGGCGTGTCCTGCCCGGCCATCTGGCGCATTTCTCCCTGTGCTGCGGCGGCATACAGGCCTTTGGGGTCGCGGGCGCGCCGCACCTCTTCCGGGCTTTCCAGCCAGACTTCCAGGTAGCCCGGCACATGGGCGCGGTTCCAGGCATGCACCTCATGGAAGAGGGAAATGGTGGCAATGACCACCGTATGCCCCTGATCGGCCAGCAGCTTGCAGAAACGGGCATAGATCATGGCCAGTCGGAGGCGGCTTTGCCGGTCAAAGCCGGAAGTCTCCGCGCCGAGTACGGCGCGCAGATCGTCGCCGTCCAACAGCACGGCCCCGGGCAGATGCGGCATCAGGGCGCGGGCCAGAGTGCTTTTGCCCGCGCCCGAAAGACCGGTGAGCCAGATCACGCGCCCGCGGGATGAGATACCTGACACTGGCATGGTCACTCCTTTCGCCGTGCTATCCAGGCCCGCGTAGTGTAGGGGATTGTGATGCTCTCCCGACCCAGCGAGTTCAGATAGTCCGATATGTTCTCAATGATTGCGCCGAAATGGTCTCCCGCCTGCCGATGCAGGGTGGCGTGGGACCGCCAGGCTTGTACCGTATCCGCTATGTCCTGTTCCCAGAGGATGCGCCCCTCGACCTGCCGCGCCGCGTCAAACAGCCCCGACGCCGCGATGACCTCCGTCTGATCCTCCCTGCGGGTTCCATAGCTGTAGGAAGGAATGGACATTTTGATGATCTCCTCAATGCGTTTCTGGATGGGATCGTCCAGATCCCGATGATTCCAGAGGCAGGCGAAATATTTGCCGGGCTTGAGTAATCTGTGCGTTTCAGACAGGGCCTTGCTCCGGTCACAGGCGTTAAAGGAGGAGCCGAAAGTCACAAAGTCGTACAGACCTGAGGGGCGTCCCGTGGCCTCACCTGTCCCTTCGCTCCAGAACACGGCAGGCAGATGCGCGGTACGCCGCTGCCCGTTGGCGCGCATGGCGTCGTTGGGTTCCACTGCGTCAACCCTGCATCCGAAGGCGGCCAGAGGGAGAGTGAGATGGGCCACGCCCGCGCCGATGTCGCATACGTTATCGCCCGGCTGGAGTCCGGCAATCTGAAAAAGCTCCTGCAGTGCCGAAGGCGCGTAATCAGGACGTTTCAGATAGGCATCTGCAAGCTGCGTGTAATCCCATTCCGTTTTCATCTTCTCCCCCTGGGGTTGTGCGCTACGCCCGCAAAGGATGCGCGGTTTTGTTCCGCGCGATCCAGGCGCGCGTGAGATATGCGGCCTCAATGACCGGAATATCCCTGGTTACTTCTCGAATATGCTCAATAAAACGGGCAAAGCGTTCTTCACCGGCCTGCACGCGCATAGCCGCAGCCAGGGCAGCATGTGGCGCATCTGAGAGAGGAATAGTTTCAAGCGCACACCATGCAGCGCCGCCAGTCATGCGGCCAGCTTTCGCTGCGCAGAGCCTGCTCATAGCGCCGCAGGTCCTCCTGATTGTCCACTTCGCACCAGCGCCCCTGCACGGGCACGGCCCCCACGCGGATGCCCCTGCCGATCAAAAGGCGCAGAAAGCCGGTCATATCCATGCGCGCCACAGCCTCGCCCAGTTCGGCGCAGGTTTGGCGGATCAGCGCCCAACCGTGAGGCGTCACCCGAATCAGGCCCATATATTGCCCCTGAACTTCTGCAATATTTTGCGGCTTGCCGCCGATTTCACGCAACAGACCGTCCGTCTGGCGAAAGGTCTCCGCGTCAAGCAGGGGATCAGTGAAACGCAGCCGCCAGAGCTGCTCCCAGCACAGATCATACGCCACGGCAAGAGGCTCCGCGCAGGCTGACAGGGCGCGCACATGCTCCGGCGGATAGACAATATCGGAATAACTGATCGTGGCCGCGTTTTCCCCCTGCGTAAAGGCCCTTTCCAGCCACGGCCCGGCGCAGAGCAGGGAGGAGAGCATATTGCTCTGTTCCCAGCGCGGATTCTCCACGGTTTCAAACGATCCGGCCTCAAGCCCGGCGGCTTCGGGCGTGAGGCTGTGGGACAGATAGCCGCGGACCACCAGGATGCGCGCGGCTCCGGCTCCCCGCAGGGCCTCGCACTGCCAGCGCAGCAGCGGCTTGCCCGCGATCTCCACCAGGCACTTGGGTTTTCGGGCCGTGAGTTCGCGCAAACGCGATCCGCGCCCGGCTGCCAGAAGAACGGCAATCATCTCAGTTGCCCTCGTGCAGCGGCATGATCAGCTTGCCGGCGCAGTCCAGAAGGCCGGAGCGGGCCTTGCAGATGCGCTCAAACAAAATGCCCCCGCAGCCGATGGCCGCGGGCAGATTATATTCCGCGCAGCGGATGGCCATATGCGAGTTGGTTCCGCCGTAGCGGGTGACAAGCCCGGCAATGCCGCGCGTGAACAGCCAGTCATAGCCCGGGTCCGCGCTTTCAATGCAGACAATGGCCCCGTTCAGCCTGAGGCCCGCGCCGCTGCCCGTCAAGTGGATCACCGGCGCTTCCAGGCGCTTGGAGGTGATGAAATTGGGCACGCTGCGCTGCTGGGCCGCCACATAGACGTCGCGCGGCGAGCGGATCAAATGCGAGAGACGGAAAGAATGCGCCAGCTCGTATCCCTGACGCTGAGCCTCGATCAGCTTGAGATAGTATTTGCGGGCCTCGGCGGGCAGGGGCGCGTACAGGCCGTTGATCACCATATCCACATTGAGCATGGAGATCTGCTCGCGCGTCAGTTCCAGCGTCTCGCCCCAGGCGGCCAGGTTCTCGAGCACAGCGCAGATATGGCGGCTGAAGACGAATTTGATCCATTCCCGCCCGGCTATGGCCGTGCGCGCATAGTTGAGAAGATGTTCGGGCCCGCAGTCCAGGCCCGCCTCATCCAGCAGGGCGGCCATGGCTTTGCGCTCCGCGGCGCGGAGACGGAAACGGCAGGGCGCCTGGCGCGATTCGGGCAGATCGGCGATTTCAAAAAGATCTTCACGTTGCGCGTAGCAGGGGGTCATGATGTCATAGGTGCCGGGGCGCAGATGCCCGTATTGGCGCAGAAAGGCGCGCCGGGCCGCCCCGCTTTGGCAGGCTGCGCGGAAATCGCGCGACAGTTCGCCGGACACCGTGCGCACGCTGCATTTGAAGGCCTGGAGGCGCTCCGGACTCAACGCGCCGCGCCGAACCGCCGAGCGCAACAGGGATTCGGCCATGAACGCATGGCGCGCGGCAATGGAAAAGGGCAGGGTGCCGAGCTGGCGGCATTCTTCCAGCAAGGGCGAAAGCGTTGCGACCAGGGCAAAGCCCGAAGAAGCCGTGGGCCGGGGCGGCATAAGCGCCTTTTGTTTTTTCTCCAGAGCCTGCGCGTCGGCCAGCGCCGCGTCAAGGCTGCCGCCGGGCTTCAGCGCCCTGTTGGCCAGGCGCCGCAAACCTGCCTTGAAGGCCAGGCGCTGCGCCGGAGAGAGCAGACCCGGATAGCGCGCGTCGAAACTTTGGTCAAAATCGAAATCCAGCACAGTATGCGCGATTTCAAATTCCACTTTGTCATGCAGCGCCGGGTTGGCGTCCAGCCTGTCCAGCCAGGCGTTGATCAGCTTTTCGCAGGCGGCCGCGGGCAGACCCGCGGGCAAAAAGGAGTTGAAGCTCGCCCGCACGTCGATATATGGCCGCCCGGCCAGGGAGAGCATCAGCTCCGTGGGCGGCAGGCAACGGTAGCCCATGCGCTCCCGCGCCAGGCTCCAGATGCGGCTGGTGATCAGCTCCCGGTAGAGGCTCATGGCCAGGGGCCGCGGGGTGACGCCGATAATTTCCGCCGGGTTCCAGTCCGGCATGATCCCGAGCAGCGTGCGCTGCCCGAAAAGTTCCGGGCGTGGCCGCATGATTTCCTTGACATAGGCTTCCACATGCCGAATGCGGCGTGAAACGCCCAGACCCGCGTTGGCGCGCCAACGCTTGGCGGCGCAGATGCGCCGCACTTGCAGAAGATGCACGTTCCCGGCGCTGTCCACGGCAAATTCCACGTCCAGCGGCGTCTGGCCGTAATGACGCTCCAGCCCGCGCAGCATCTCAAGCACGCGCCGCAGGCGCGGCGAGTCGAAATATTCGGGCTTGACGCCCTTGTAAATGCAGACGGTCTTGCTGACGCCAATGCCGCCGGTGACAGTGTCGGTGCGGCCGGAAACATCGTCATAATTGATCACATAATACGGCGAGCCGTCTTCCAGGGCGCGGGTCATGGCCACCCCGCACATGGTCACTTCGCCGATCATGGGCTGCACCAGCACCTGATCACGCTCGTCGCGAAAAACGGAAATCACACTGTCGATGGCGCTGCCCAGTTCGGACGCATCCTGCGAAGGCACATGCAAAATGCTCTGGAAAGCGCCGGCCAGGGATTGCTCGTTGCCGTCTTCGCAACGGGCCGAGGAGCGCACGGCGAGGTCGCCGCGCGGAAAGCGGCTCTGGATGGCGCGCAGCACCTGATGCGGATCGCTGCGCCATTGGCGGGCTTCAAAAAAATAGCTCGGCGGCACGGGAAAGCCCTGATCCGCGAGACAGGTCAGGGTTTCTGCCTTGGTTCCAAAAGATTGACGCATACTCCTTCCCCTTGGCTGTGTGCAGGGTATAAGCAAGAGTTGTGCCATATCCAGGGGCAAAGAGTGTCACGCTGGGGAAGCGCGCAGGAGACGGAAAGGGCGGCGAGGAAAATACGTTCACGCGCCTTTTGCCGCAACGCGCCACAGCCATGGCGGCTGCCCGGCGGATTCAAGGGACAAGCCCCCAATGACGCCGGAAGAGTTCCAGATCCGCGGGATGCGCTTCAACCTCCCGCTCCGGATGCCACATGAGGCCGAGCCAGGGCAGGTTGCGGGCGCGCAGGGCCTCCACGCTGTTGTCCGCTGCGCAGAGCGCCAGACTTTCCAGTTGCGGCGGCAAATGCTCGGGGAACAGGCCCCACTGGTGGTAGGAGTTGACCTCTCGCGTTTCGGATGCCGCCTGCGGCCCCCGCCCGATGATGGGGTGCCTGGCGCGCACATGCCGCTCGACCGCAAGCCGGACCAGGCCCCCGCCGAAGAAATGCTGCAACATCTGCATGCCCCGGCAGATGCCGATCACCGGCAGATGCCGGGCCGCGGCCCAGGCCAGCAACGCTTGTTCCGTGCGGTCGCGCTCCGGCGTGACGCCGAGATCGTCGCCGCCGGAAAGCAGCAGGGCATTCACGCCAAGGCTTTGCGCCAGGGCCGGGCAGTCCTCCTCCACATTGGGCAGCATGACCCAGGGCAGGCCCCCGGGGCTGAAGGCGCTGAAAAAGCGGGCCCAATCCCGGGCCAGAGCGTCGCGCTGCTCGCCGCTTGCGGGATCGCGCATCACCCGCATGGTAATGCCCGGCAAGACGTGTTGCGCAGTCATGGCAACGGCGTTCCCGGCTGGCGTTGCCTCTGCGCGGGCGGAGACTGCACCGGAGCCTGGGGCGTGTCCGGGGCCGTGCTCGGGCCGGGCGCGGTCAGATCCTTGGGAGGATCATCCCGGCCGGGCGGGTTGAGGGAGAGCAGATTCGCCGGCACTTCGCCCGGGCCGGGTATCACAAAGGTTTCCGGGTTCAGGCTGTACCAGGCGAACCACATGGAGTAGCCGCCGAAATACTGCTTCATGGACGCGCCCTGCATATTTCCTTTCAGGGCCTTGCCCGTGGCCGGTTCCCAGACGCTGCGGGTGTTGAGATCCACAAGGCGGCCGTATTGGCTTACAAACAGAAAAGGTTCGGCCCAGATCTGGCGATTGAAGATCCGCACCACGTCCAGCCGCGGATCATGCACGGCCAGCAGGGCGGAGGGGCCAAGAAAGAAATTCACCGCGCCTTTCTTCTTGACATAGCTGATATCCACCGCCAGCAGCAGGCCCTCGTATTCCAGGCAGAGCATGGGCGTTTTGCGGGGAAAGCGCCGGTCAATGCGCTGCACAGGATAGACCAGAATGTCGTTGTCGTAATAGGTGCCCTTTTTCAGGTAGCTGCCGTAGGGGTCACGGCCGTAAGGGCGGTTGCCGCGCGGCTGGGCCAGGACCGGGGCGTCGGGGTATACGGCGCGCGCCGCGCCCCAGGTCGTCCAGTACACGGGGATGGTGGGCATGCCCCGGCCCAGCAGCGGGCCTTCAAAGGCCATGCCCGTTGCCTGAAGCCAGAGGCTGCCGGAATTGCGGTCAATAAGCACGCTGTTGCCGTCGTAAAGGCGGCCTTCAAGATCGAAAATCAGGTTCAGCCCGCCCATGGAGGCGTTGTAGGCCATCAGCGTTCCGGTGATGGGGCAGTAGGTGATGGCATAGGCCACGTCGTCGATAAGCTCGTTGACCACCTGATGCCAGACCATGAAGCGTTGGGGGAAAATGCGCGGGCCGTCCGGCAGCATAACCACAAAGACCACATCCTCCCGGCTCATGTTCAGGTCCGCGTCCTGCACGCGGTCATAGCGCGGCCGGTAGAGCGAAGGAATGGCCCCGTAGCTGACGCTGGTTTCCGTCAACTTGTTGCTGATTGCGGCCAGTTGCTGCAGATTTTGGGGGCGGGCCTGGGCGGGCGCAACTGCCGCTGCCCAGATCAGGCAGAAGAGCGCCATGCAGGCGACCAGCCCGGAAACAGAAACAGCCGCCTTGCGCGAAGCGGGGCTCTGAAGGCCGTGCAAGCGTGCCACGGCGGCATCTGCTTTGCTCAACGCGCTCCCTCATTGCCGGGCTGAGCGCCGGGCACATATTCGCTGAACAGAAAATCGCGCAGGGCCTGGGGCCAGGGCCGGGGCTTTTTGCCAAGAAATTCGCTCAGTTTGCCGGTATCCAGCACGGAATAGGCGGGGCGTTGGGCCTTTTGCGGCCATTGCGCCGAGGCCACGGGTTCCACCCGGCAGGGCGAGGCCGTGAGGGCAATGGCTTCGCAGGCCAGCTCGCACCAACTGGCCTGGCCGCCGTTGACCGCATGCCAGATCCCCGTGGCTTGCTTTTCCGCCAGATCCACGCTCCATTGGGCCAGATCCAGGCTGTACGTCGGGGAGCCGGTCTGATCATGAACCACACTGATCGCATCGCGGCGGCGGCAGACCTCAAGAATAGTTTGCACAAAATTTCTGCGCCCCGGGCCAAACAGCCAGGCTGTGCGCACCACGCAGGCCCGTTCGGGCAGGCCGCGCAGCACGGCTTCCTCGCCTGCAAGTTTGGTGCGGCCGTAGACTGAAGCGGGATGCGGCGCGTCTTCTTCGGTCCAGGGTTGCTGGCGCGGCCCGGAAAAGACGAAATCCGTGCTGAAGTGCACAAGGCGGCCCCGCCCGCGCGCCTTGAGAATCCGGGCCAGGGCGTCGGGCAATGTGCGGTTCACGAGCAAGGCTTCTTCGGGATGATCCTCGGCCTCGTCCACCTGGGTCCAGGCGACGGCGTTGAAGACCACATCCGCGTCCACGTCCGCCAGACGGGATTCGAGAAAAGCCATGTCCTGCAGATTGCCGTCTGCCCGGCCCAGCGTTTCGGCCTGCCAGCCGCGGGCCGTGAGCACGCGCCGCAACGCCTGCCCCAAAAGACCCGTAGCGCCGCCCAGAATCAGCGCCTTCGCCATCGGAACCTCCCCGGCGACCGCAGCCCGTCCATGCGCGGGACGGATTCCAGTAGCCATATTGGGCACTGTAGCCTTTCGGGGGGACAGGGGTCAATATCCGCCTTTTCGGTCGGCGCGGCCTTGTCCAGGCCGCAGGCCGCGCAGTGAAGCGCGCTTTTAACGCAATTTCATTTTGAAATCGCTGCGGCGTCTGCTCCCGCAGCCCAGGCTGCCGCTCTTGTGAAAGTATTTTTGAGATGCCGCCGCTCCGTTACGGTCAACCGGCTTTCGCGCGGGCTGCGGTCGTCTTGCCTCGCCTGAGCAAGTGTCGTACAAAAAAGGTATGAGACGCGCAATTCTTCTGACGGCCTTCGGGGCCAGCAGCGCACAGGGGCAAAAGGCCCTGAAAAGTTTTGACGCCCGGGTGCGCGAGCGTTTTCCGGGCGTGCCCGTGCGCTGGGCCTATACGTCGTTGCTGTTGCGCGAGCGCCTGGCCAGAGCCCGCCAGAAGAGTGATTCCGTGCGCAAGGCCCTGCGCAGGCTGAGCTTTGAAAAATTTACGGAAGTGGCGTTGCAGCCCTTGCAAACCATTCCGGGCAGGGAACATGCCGAGGTCTGCGCGGCTGTGGACGAAGCTGCCGCGGAGGACGGGCTGATCTGCGGGGTCGGCGCGCCCTTGCTGGCCACGGCGCAGGATGTGGAGCAGGCGGCTTTGGCCCTGATGCGCCATTTGCCGCCGGAGCGCGCCCCGGGCGAGGACGTGGTGCTCATGGGCCACGGAGCCCGCCATGCGGCCGTGGCCCGTTATGAGGATCTGGCGCGGGCCGTGCGCCAGCTCGACGCGCACGTGCATGTGGGAACAATGAACGGCGCGGTTGCGTTGGAAGATATTCTGCCCCGGCTTGTTTCCGCAAGGGTCTGGCTTATGCCCCTGCTCTCGGTGGTGGGGCGTCACGCCCTGCAGGACATGGCCGGGGAGGGCGGCCGGTCGTGGCGCTCGCGCATTGAGGCCCACGGCCGCCAATGCCTGCCCGTGCTCAAGGGCACCGCGGAATATGCGGCTTTTGCGGAGATCTGGCTACAGCATCTTGAGCATGCCGTCCGGGCGCTGGAAACCTGACGGCGCTGCGCAACGCTGTTTTGCCCGGCGTCGCGTTGAGAAAGCGCGCAAGCCCGGCGGCGCGGGCAGCTCAATGAAAAGGCTCTTTGTGTGATGAAATCGCCTTGTGAAAACCTCGCGACGTTACCATGCCTTCTCGCCAGGCCGCGCAGGCCGGAGCACTCCGCGTTGCAGCGCAAAGTTATTCCCGCTCGCCTGCCTTGCTTAGAGCATTTTCACTTTGAAAATGCTCTGCTGACGCGAAAGCGGCAGCCGCCGCAACGCGGCGTACATTCAGGCGAAAACCGCGTTTTTCGCCTGAATGCCACCTTTGACTTTCATAAAAAGTCAAAGGTAATCTGCTCTAATGAGGGCTGACCCTATGGAAGTATAACGGCTCTGCGGCTTTTGGCGATTCTGCCGGGGCCAGGAGTGTGAACTATAAATGCCAACGTTACTGAGGTGTACTATGCGCGGAGTAGTGGTGTGTACGGTGCTTCTGGGATTCTTGCTGACAGGCTGCGGCGCGGACGGCACAGGCCGGGCCGCGGCCACCAGGGCGGACGTGAAAACAACGCAGCCTGGAGAAAGCGCACCCGGCGGCGCTGCCAACATTTTCAACCCGTATATGCATGAGCGTCTGCCCAACACGCGCGAGCTTTCGGCCGAAGGCGCGCAAATGCTCAAAAAACTCGGCGGCCGGGAACAACGCATTGAGGGCGAGGCCGCCTTCAGAAAGCATTGGCGGCAGGAAATTTATCCCGTGGTCTTTGGCGACCCCAGGGCCCCGCATGAAATTCTGGCGCTTTTGGATTTTTCCGCGCCGCAAAGTGAAAAAGTCTGGCAGGCCGTCACGCAAGCCGCCAAATCGCTGTCCCCCCGACAGTGCAAAATCGCCGTCTTTGCCAACAGCAAGGAAAATTACGGCACTGACCTGATGGGCCTGGCCATCTGGATTTCTTACTCCCGACCGGGCCAGGCCATGCCTTACCTGGGCTACGCCCTCTCCCGCTGGAACGCCGTCAAGGCCGAGCAGAAGCGCGCCGGGGGCGTGAAACGCTTTACCAATGAGTATGACGCCACGGCCAATGCCTCGGATTTTCCCATCCACTATGCCTATCTTTCCAGACTGCGGCCGCCCGTGCCCGCCCGCGAGGAGTTGGCGGTGGCCAAATACTGTTACAATGCGGGCAATGTGAATTTGTACCAGACCGTGCAGATCTGTCGTTATTACGGCATCAACAGGCTGCCTGCCGTGGTGGTGGACGGCAAACCGCTGGGCACGGTTTCGGCGCAGTCCATTTTGAATGCCCTGAAGTAGAGCGTTTTGCTAGAGCAATTTGACTTTTATTTTATTTAAAAATCGTTTAGATTGCAGAGATGAAATTTGCATCTGAAGAAATCCGAACCAAGGCTGTTCATGCGTATCTTGATGGAAAAGCAACAGCCAGGCAATTGGCAGATATTTTAGGTTATACCCCGGCTAGCATCTGCAATTGGGTCAGAGCTTAC
This sequence comes from Desulfovibrio sp. ZJ200, assembly GCF_011039095.1. NCBI lineage: Bacteria > Pseudomonadati > Thermodesulfobacteriota > Desulfovibrionia > Desulfovibrionales > Desulfovibrionaceae > Desulfovibrio > Desulfovibrio sp. ZJ200. The sequence goes on from NZ_JAAKEH010000042.1 coordinate 25,979, forward strand.
CGTGAAAACCAACGATTATCAGCCAAACCCAATGGCCATCGCCCAAGTTGTTTCTCATGCGAGGAGATTCGGGAATTGCAAGCCCTTCTTGATAAAAA
>NZ_JAAKEH010000043.1:0-25519 GCF_011039095.1 Desulfovibrio sp. ZJ200
TTAGAGCATTTTGCTTTTGAAATTATTCAATTTCAAAAGCGGCGCTGCCATCATTTCGCGTCCAGAACGCGGTCTGGACGCTCATTCGGCGCGGGCGTCCGCTCCCGCGGCCGCCAGAGCGTTTAGCTAATTTTATTAGCAAAACGCTCTAATGAGTTCAGCGAAAATCCTTTCCCCGGCAGAAGTACGAGGCAGTGTTCCGAAAAAACAAGGCTTTTTCTGATAAGCGTGAACAGGCCCTAGTTGAGAATGCGCAAGATAGTACTAGCACACATCTAGGTCCGGGGCAAAGGCGCCACGCCTCTGGCCGCCTGCGGCGGGGAGGGTTCGGGCTGTTCCTGCTGCGCCAGAGTGCGCATCTGCCGCATGCACTGGTCCAGAAACTGCGGATCGCCCACATCCTGCCGTAAAAAGGCATTAATGGCGGGCATCTTGGCAATGGCCGCGTCGATCTCGGCATTGCTGCCCTTGGCGTAGGCTCCGATATTGACCATATCCTCTACCTTGCGGAAGGTGCTCATATGTCTGGTGAGCACACGACCGGCCAGAATATCCTGCCGATCGCAGATATCCGAGCGCAGGCGGCTGATGGAGCGCAGCACGTCGATGGCCGGGAAATGCCCCTGGTCGGCCAGCTCGCGGGTGAGCACAATATGCCCGTCCAGAATGGAGCGCACGGCGTCGGCAATGGGCTCGTTGAAGTCGTCGCCATCCACCAGCACGGTATAGATGCCGGTAATGGTGCCCCTGGCCGAACGCCCGGCGCGCTCCAGCAGTTTGGGCAACTGTGCAAAGACCGTGGGCGTGTACCCTTTGGTGGTGGGCGGCTCGCCCACGGCAAGGCCCACTTCGCGGGCGGCCATGGCAAAACGGGTCACGGAATCCATCATCAGCAGCACGTCCATGCTCTTGTCGCGAAAATACTCGGCCACGGCCGTGGCCGCGTAGGCCGCGCGCATGCGCACCAGGGGCGACTGATCCGAAGTGGCAATGACCAGCACCGAGCGGGCCATGCCTTCCGGGCCGAGATCGCGCTCCATGAACTCCACCACCTCGCGGCCGCGCTCGCCGATCAGGGCGATAACATTGACGTCGGCCCTGGTGTAGCGGGCCATCATGCCCATGAGCGTGGACTTGCCCACGCCGGAGCCGGCCATGATGCCCACGCGCTGCCCTTTGCCAAGCGTCAGCAGGCTGTTGACGGAACGCACGCCCACATCCAGAATATCCGTGATGCGCGGGCGTTGCAGAGGGCTTGGGGGATCGGCGTAAAGGGGGGCCAGTTCCGGGGGCCAGTCTTGCCTGGCCTTTGCCGCCCATTCCGGGGTAAAGGGGCTCTGGATTTCCATCTGGCGGTCGAAGTCGGCCCGGCCCTGCTCCCCGGCCGGGAGCGGCGAGGCGTACAGCTCCGCGCTGACCCGCGGCCCGGCGTCCAGCGGGGAACCGAAGGCGTCAAAAGCCCGGCCCAGAAGTTCCGGCCCCACGGGAAAAACCGGCGGCAGACTGGTATTGCGGATTTTGCTGCCCGGCCGGATGCCGCGCATGTCGCCGTAGGGCATGAACAGCAGATTGCCGTCGCGAAAGCCCACCACCTCAGCGGCAATGCCTTCGCCTTCCTCATCCGGCAACATGTGGCAGACAGCGCCCAGGGGGGCGCGCAAGCCGCTGCCTTCGGCCACCAGGCCCACAACCTTGTTGACCTTGCCGTAGAGCCGGACGGGATTGCTGTCCCGCAGCAAACGGCAGCAGGAACGGGGGTCAAGTTTCATATATGGTCACTCCGGCCTGGGCTCGGACCCGGCAGGCCGCCTGTTGCAATGCCGCTTTTTCCATTGCGCGGCGCTGCCCGGCAAAACCGGGCTTGCAGGATGCTCAGCTTTTCTTTGCGCCGGGCAAAAATCCGCCGTGGGAGAGCACCTCCTGTTCTTCGGCGTTGTCCACCGGGAAGAGCTCTTCCTCCAATTCCGCAAGGCTGGGATTTTCATTGCGCCCGGGCTGCGAAGCAGACCGGGCTTCTGCGAATACGGCCGCGGCGGCGGTATTCGCATAGCCGCCCTCCCGCGTGCCCGCCTGGGCCGAATGCGCGGACGGCCGCGCGTCTGCCGCATCCCCCAGGGGCGGCAACCAGGCTTCGGGCAGATCCGCGGGCGCCTGCTCCTGTTCAGGCGTGTCTCGCGCCTGCTCCGTCTGAGCGCCGGGCAATACTTCCTGCGCCCCGGGCGGGGCCGAATCCCGATCAGGCGCGCTTTCCGCCTGCTGCTGCGCGTGAGCCGCGGCATTGCCGTGGCCGGCCTCGGGCGCAAAGGCCTCGGGCGCGTCGCCATCCGGCCCGGAGATTGCGGTTTCCGGGGAAAACGCGGCAGACTGTTCCGGCCCGGGCATTGTCGGATCGGGCACATCCACAGCCGCTTCCGGGCCTGGCTGCAACTGTGGCTCTTTTGTCGCAACAGCGCTTTCCGACGGCGCGGGCGCGGCTTCACATTCCGGCTCCCCTGCCTCCGCCCCGGGCACCTGCCCCTGCGGCAACGACGCGCCTCCCGCCTGTGGTTGCGGCGCCAGCGCCGCGATGTGTTCCACTTCCCGCTCCACCAGATCATGCGTAGCGGCCTTGCCCGCCGCTTCCATGTCGCGCGGGGGCAACGCAAGATGCGCCAGGATGTTGTCCACCAGCTCCCGGAAGAGCTCACGGCGGCTGTCCACGCTGCCTCCGGCGCTTTCGGCCACCAGGCCGCCGCGCTCTATGGCCGGATCGCCGTTGACGATCCACTGTCTGAGTTCCGGCACGCGCTCGCGCGCGGCCCTGAACATGTCGCTGACTGTCGCTTCGTCCTCCGGATTGACCCGCACGCTGACTGTGGCGCGATCCTCCAGCAAATTCAGCGCGTCCAGCATCAGCGAGCGCAAAATACGCGTATGTTCCTTTTCCAAAAGCCAGCCCGTGCCCGCGGCAACCGCGGTTTGCGTGAGCTCCACGAGCTCCTCGCGCCAGGAGGCGCAGAGCCCGTCCATTTGCCTGTCCAGAGCCTGCAGGACATGCGCGAGGGATTGCCCGAGCTCGGCCCGGAATTCCCTGAGTTCCGCGCTGGCCTGCTCCATGCCGGCCTGAAAGCCCTGCTCACGGGCCGCAGCGCGGATTTTCTCCGCCTCCTCGCGCGCGGCTTCGGCCCTGGCCAGCTCCGCGGCCTTCCGCTCATAATCCGCCTTGGCCGCGGCCTTGAGAGCTTCGCCCTCCTGCACCAGCATGGTGCGTTTCTTTTCAGCTTCAGCCCTGGCCTCATCCAGCACTTTCTCGCGTTCCGCGTAGGCTGCGCCCAGGATTTCACGCGCCCGATCCGCGGCCTTTGCCCGAACGCGCTCCAGGTAATCTTCCTGCTGTTGTTCCTTGAGCCGCTCCCGGCGCGCAGGCTCCTGCATGGCATCCAGCTGCTCCACGGTGGCCTCGCGCTCGCCCATGAAGATTGTGCCCCATTTTTTGCGCAATTCGTCTGATGCCATGACCGGTCCCTGTGTAGTGAGTCAGAAATTCATGCCTGAATTTCTGACAGGAGCGCCGCGCCTGCCGCAAGAGCCGCTATACAAAAACATCGCCCGCGCCGCGGTTGACCACAACCTTGTTTTCGGCTTCCAGGAGGCGCACGATCTTGACGATGTTCTGCTGCGCCGTTTCCACGTCGGAGAGTTTGGTGGGCCCCATGAACTCCAGTTCCTCGCGGATCATGTTGCCAGCGCGCTCGGACATGTTCTTGAAGAACTTCTCCTTGAGCTCGTCGCTGGCCCCGCGCAGGGCCAGGGTAAGCTCCTCATTGGAAATCTCCTTGAGCATTTCGCGCACGCCGCGGTCGTCAATATTTTTGCAATCCTCGAAGACAAACATGAGGTTGCGGATGTCCTCGGCCATCTGGGCCGAATCTTCCTCGATCTCGGAAAGCACTTCCTCTTCGGTGGCACGATCCACGGCATTGAGGATTTCGGCCACGGCCTGCACGCCGCCGACCTTTTTGCCTTCCTTGCCGCCCATGGCGATAAGCTGGCTCGTGAGCACCTTGTCCACTTCCATGAGCATGTCTTCCGGCACGGCTTCCAGTCGGGCCAGGCGCATGAGCACCTCGGGGCGCACGCCCGCGGGCAGGCTTGTCAAAAGATTGGCGGCCTGATCCGGGTGAAGATGCCCCAGAATCAGCGCCAGGGTTTGCGGATGCTCGTTGCGCAGAATCTGCGACAGAAGGCGCGGGCTGACCTGCTCCAGCTCGCGGAAAGGCGCGGGCCCGGTGTCCAGGCTCAGCGAATCCATGATATATTTGGCTGTTTCCGGGTCAAGATTCTTGACCAGCAGACGTTTCACGGTGTCTCTGCCGCCGGAGATCATATCCACGCCGTCCACCAGAGACTCGTGAAAGTCGCGCAACACTTCTTCCACAACTTTCTTGGGCACGGGCTCCAATTCCACAATGGCTTTGGAGATGTCGGCGATTTCCTGCCGTTCCATGCGTTTGAAAACGTCGGCCGCAAACTTGTCGCCCATGGCGAGCAGCAATACGGCAATACGCTGTTGGCCGGTCAACTCCATCACCCCGCTCCTTACTCTTGAATATGCCTGAAAGTCCCCATAGAGCATTTTCTCTTTGAAAATGCTCTGCTGACGCGAAAGCGGCAGCCGCCGCAACGCGGCGTACATTCAGGCGAAAACCGCGTTTTTCGCCTGAATGCCACCTTTGACTTTCATAAAAAGTCAAAGGTAATCTGCTCTAGTTCGCGCGCGGTCGGGCCTGAGACGCTCAGGGGTCAGCCCGGCTCCGCGTTCGTGACCAGGGGAAAAATCCGTTTTCAGCCCACGCGGCATTTGTTGTATCACGCCCATTGAGGCCCGGCCTGGCCCGCGCCGGCATGCCGGTGTGTCCGGTTCAGCGCACTGTGCCGGGCCTATGCCCGGCACAAGGCCAAAATCGTGACAAGACCGCTTCAGTTTTCGTTCTGCGCAAGCCAGCGTTTAATGATCCGGATGGCCTGATCCATGTGTTGCTCGGTAATCCGAAAGAGGCGCAGCTTCAGCTCTTCCACCCGGGCGTTGGTTTCTTTCTGCGCGTGCCGCAGGGCCCGCAACTCAGCCAGGTCAGGGAGCTTTGAATACGCTCCGCCGCCGCTGGGCAGCCTCGCTTGACTAGACTTTTGCTGTTTCATCGTTCTTCATCCAACCGCGGACCAGGGTCACCACCTGTTCCATATGGTTATCCGAAAGGGTAAAGATATGGGCTTTCAGAGCTTCAATATCCTTGAACACCAGTTCGTCGTCATCTTCCTCCAGAGCGTCCTGCGGCTCCTCGTCGGCCTTGGCCGCTTCTTCCAGAGCCTCATACAGGGCAAGCTGCTCCTCGGCCGCGGGCAGGCCCTCAAGGCCTTCAACCATTTCGCCGGCTTCCACCTTGGGCCGGATCAGCGCGAGCACCACGGGCCGCACCACCAGCATCAGGAAAAGGAAGGCCAGCAGGGCATTGAGCAAGGGCTTGCCGAGGCGTTCCGCGTATTCGGCCAGCATCTCGGCGAAGTTGGGCTCCCTGGGCGGCGCGGAATCCGTAAAGGGCGCGCTGCTCACCTCCAACGCGTCGCCGCGCGCCTTGTCCAGGCCCACGGCATTGGAAACCAGTTGGCGCACGCGTTCCAGATCTTCGGCCTTGCGGGGCACGAATGTCCAATTTCCGTTTACCTTTTCATACGTCCCATCAATGATCACTGCAACCGTCAGGCGGCGTAAATCTCCCACATTGGCGACGATTTGCTGCTCTTCCTTGTTGATTTCATAGTTGGTGGTGCGGGTTTCGCGCGTGCCGTTCTGATCCGAGACCGAGCCGGTGATGCCGTCGCCGCGAAAATTGACGTCCGGCGCGCCCGCCTCGAGATTGGCGCGGCCCTGTTGGCTTTCTTCGCTGCGCTGCTCGCTGCGCACCGCCGTTTTTTCGGGATCAAAAAGTTCTCTGCGGATGGTTTTCTGGCTGAAATCCATATCCGCGTTGACCTTGGCGATCACCCTGCCCGAGCCGAACAGGGGCTGAAGCATTTCCTCAATGCGGCGTTCCAGATTGCGCTGCACCTGAAGGCGGTGCTCCATCTGGGTGGTGCTGATCCCGGCCAGGCTGTCTTCCTCGGGTTGATACAGTACCTTGCCGCCGTTGTCAGTTATGGAGATATGATTCTTGTCCAGGCCCTCCACGGACATGAGCATCATATTCAGAATGGCGTTGATTTCTTTTTGGTCCGGCTTGACCTGGGGGCGAGTCAATTTGAGCACCACGGAAGCGGAGGGGGATTGGCGCTCCTCCACAAACAGGCTGCGCTGGGGTATGACCAGATGCACGCGGGCGCTCTCCACACTGGGAAATTCGCTGATGGTGCGGGCCAGCTCGCCCTGAAGCGCGCGCGCGTAATTGATTTTCTGCACAAAGTCGGTCTGGCCCACCTTCACCTTGTCGAAAATTTCAAAGCCGATGCCCTGCCCCACCAGACCGCCCTCTCCGGCGATTTTAATCCGCTGATCATACACCACTTCCTTGGGCACCAGGATGGTGGCGCCGTTGTCCGCAAGCTGGTAAGGCACTTTGTCGGTCTGGAGCGTCTTGAGCACATGGCTCGCGTCTTCAGGCCCCAGATTGGAATACAGCACGCGGTACTCCGGTCGCCCCAGCCAGATCGAAAGCCCGATGATCGCAGAGAGCAGGGCCACAGCGCCGCCGGCAAGCGCCACGCGCTGAATAACGCTCAATTTGAGCCAGATTCCCTTGACGGTGTTCCCAAACTGCACAATGAAAGCAGGCATAACCGATTCTCCCCATCATTCCAACTTGCCGGCGAAAAACCGGCTTTTGCGCAAAATTAGCAATTGCCGTGCCAATTTATAACTATTGGAAATGAAAAAATAATTACTAGAAAAAGTCTGCAAAACGGCACGACATTCAAATTTGTGACGCCCCCGGCAGATCAAGCACAGCGGCCCCGCGGCGTAAACGCCGCGGGGCCGCTGTGCTCGGGAGCGCATTAGAGCATATTGCTTTTGCAACGCTCGCTCCGGCGCGTAACGGCGCAAGTAAATTGCGCCTGCGCCTATCTCTGCGGAGCACGTCCGCCAACTGAGTGTAAAGGGGAGGGCCGGGGGGAGGGCGAAATTTGGGCGGTGCGGGGAAAAGGCAAACAAGTGCCGGGATTGCTCGATCATGAGCTCCCCTGGCAAGGCAACCGTGCCCGACGGAAGGGACGGCCGTTACGGGCGCATGCTTTTTTCGGCGTAAGCGCGTTCGGCCGCCTCAGCCACGTCGGCGGGCACAATGGTTTTGCCGATGGGGCAAAGAGCCAGACCGGCCAGCTTGACATGCTGCCAGGCAAAAGGAATGCCGATGATCGTGATGGCGCAGAAAAACGCCCAGATCAGGTGCTGCAGAGCAATCCAGATTCCGGCCAGCAGCAGCCAGATCACATTGCCCACTGTGCCCCAGATGCCGGTGCCGATGTCGGGCTGGCCTGTGAGCACATCGCGGGAAACGGGCATTTTGCCGAAAGGAAAGAAGGCGAACTGGCCGATGACAAAACAGGCCCGCCCCCAGGGGATGCCCACAATGGAGATGAAGCAGAGCAGCCCATAGAGCCACCAGGCCAGACCCATCCAGATGCCGCCCAGTAAAAACCAGATGACGTTGCCGAGGCAACCCAAGGTATTGCGCATATAAGAACCGTCCTGGAACAGATTGGTTTTTGCTTTTATGCTAGACATACACACAAAGATGCCCGGTTTGGCCTTGCTGTGCAGTCCATAGCCGTGCTGTCGCTGTTTTACAATTACCCTGCCCGTAATGCCAGAGCGTTTTGCTCATTTCATTAGAGCATTTTGCTTTTGAAACTATTCAATTTCAAAAGCAAAATGCTCTAGCCAAACGCTCTAAAAGGTAATGATCACCTGCTCGCCCGATCCGTCTTTGGCGCGCCGGGCAATTTCACCGATGCGCCAGGCCCGCAGACTGAAGGCCTGAATGCGATTGACGGCTTCTTCGGCCTGCTCCGGGGGCAGCACAAGAATGTAACCGATGCCGCCATTGAAGATCTGGAGGATTTCCGGCCAGGTGAGCTTGCCTGCGGTCTTGAGCCAATGGAATACAGGCGGCATCTGCCAACTGCCGAAATTGATCCGGGCTTCCACCTGTGCGGGCAGAACGCGCGGAATATTGTCGTAAAAGCCGCCGCCCGTGATGTGAGCCATGCCCTTGACGTTGAGATCGCGCAACAGGGAACGCACGGCTTCCACATAAATAATGGTGGGGGTCAAAAGGGTTTCGCGCACGCTGGCCCCGTCCGCGCCGGGAAAGGCGTCGTCAGGCTGAAGGCCGCTTTCGCCCAGGATTTTGCGCACCAGGGAATAGCCGTTGGAATGCAGACCCGAGGAAGCGATGCCGACGATCTCGTCGCCCACCTGGATGCCCGAGCCGTCAATGAGCCGGGCATTGTCCACAATGCCCACGCAAAATCCGGCCAGATCATATTCGCCGGGCGCGTACATATCGGGCATTTCGGCGGTTTCGCCGCCCAGGAGCGCGCATCCGGCCTGGCGGCAACCCTCGGCAACGCCGCTGATCACGGTTTGCGCCGTGTCCACATCAAGCTTTCCCGTGGCAAAATAATCCAGGAAAAAGAGCGGATTCGCCCCTTGCACCAGAATATCGTTGACGCTCATGGCCACAAGATCCACGCCCACGCTGTCATGCTTGTCAAAGGCAAAGGCCAGCTTCAGTTTGGTGCCCACCCCGTCGGTGGAGGATACCAGCACAGGCTCGCTCATTCCGCTCAGATCCGGGCGGAACAAACCGCCGAAGCCCCCGATATCCGAAATGACGCCTCTGGTCTGCGTGCTTGCCACCAGATGCTTGATGCGCGCAACCAGATCGTTGCCCGCCTGAATGTTGACCCCGGCTTGGGTATAGGCTTTTGCGCGGTTGCTGGACATCCGTGCCCTCCTTGAAAAGTTGAAGAATATTAGCAAATTTTCCGCCGAATCCCAAGCGACTTTTTTTCATGGACCGGCCCGGCTGCCGCTGGTATAGAGAAAAAAACAGTTATGGAATGACGATGATGCGCAAGTACACCCTTTTTTTTCTTGTGCTGTTTGCGACCCTGGGTCTCTGCGGAGCGCACGCTGCCTCCGGCATGGGTTCGGATGCCGGCAAGAACACGGAAGCGGACGCCGCGCACCGGCCAGAGCCGCTTTCCGGCGCTCTGCCGCCCGACGCCGCGCAGTCGCCTGTGCAGCCCCCGGACGTGCAGAGCCAGTATAATAACTCCAATGTATACAACAGCACCACGGTCTACAATGCTGCCGGGGGCTATAACGGTTTTGCGGGAACCTGGCGGGACCCGGAGAGCGGCGATATCATCACCTCGGTCATTGCGCCGCGCCCCCCGCAGCAGCCCGACTGGGACTCGCCGCTGATCGTGGCCCCGCAGGTTTATCCGGGCTGCAACAATCAGTCCAACCCTCCCGGCCCGCCGCCGCGCCCGCATCCCTGTCCTCCCGGTCCGCCGCCGCGCCCTTATCCGGGTCCCGGGCCCGGCTCCGTGCCGCCCTGGCAGCAGCCCGGCTGGCAAAACCCCCGGCCGCCGCAAGGCCAGATGCCGCCGGGCTGGCGGCCTCCCGCCAACACACAGCCCTGGCCGCATGCGCCGGGTTGGCGGCCCCGGCCGCACAACGGCATTCCCCCGTCGGGCAATGTTGCGCCGGGCATGCCCGGGGCAAGGCGCTGACATGAAGGCCATGCTTTGGGACCCTTTGCCCGGCGCAGCGGTGCAATGCCGCCTTTGCGCGCATGCCTGCCGCTTGAAAAAAGGCGGCAAGGGGCTCTGCGGCGTGCGCGCCAATCTGAACGGCACGTTGATTTCCCTGGTGCGCGACGTGATCACCAGCGCTCAGCTTGACCCTGTGGAAAAAAAGCCGCTCTACCATTTTTTGCCGGGCAGCAAAACTTTTTCCGTGGGCAGCGCGGGTTGTAATTTCACCTGCCTTTTCTGCCAGAACCATGTCATCGCGCGCCTGCCAGACAACGGCAGGGTGCCGGGCAGGCATGTGCGGCCCGAGGCTCTGGCGCAAGCCGCCGTGGAGAGCAGGGCGCGCAGCATTGCCTTCACCTATAATGAGCCGACGGTCTTCTTCGAGCTGATTCATGAGACCGCGGAACTCGCCCAGGCTGCGGGCATGCGCGCCATTCTGGTCAGCAACGGTTTTATGTCCAAAGACTGTCTCCTGCCCCTGCGCCGCCGGATCGCTGCGATCAATGTGGATCTGAAGTCCTTTCGCGATCAGTTCTACAAGGAATATTGCGGTGGCCGTCTCCAGCCGGTGCTGGACAATCTCAAAGCCGTCAAGTCCCTGGGCTGGTGGCTGGAAGTGACGACCCTGGTCATTCCGGGCATTAACGACAGCGCGGCCGAATTGGGCGAAATGGCTGCCTTTGTGCGCGATGAGCTTGGGCCGGAGACGCCCTGGCATCTCTCGGCCTTTCACGGCGCACACCTCATGGCGGCGCATCCCGCCACGCCGCTCTCTCGCCTGGAGGAAGCCTGGCGCATCGGGCGCGAGGCGGGCCTCCACTTTGTTTACATGGGCAATGTGCGGAGCGCCGTGGGCGCGAATACCTTCTGCCCGTCCTGCGGCGCTCTGGTGATCGAGAGGCGCGGCTATGCCGTCCGCTTTTCGGGCGCGCCGGGCAAATGCCCCGCCTGCGGGGCTGAACTGCCGGGAGTCTGGAAATAATGCTTTTGATCTATACCGGCCACGGCAAGGGCAAAACCAGCGCGTGCGTGGGGCAGGCCGTGCGGGCTATGGGGCAGGGCTTGAGCGTGGCGTTCGGGCAATTCATGAAGCGGGACGGCCAGGCCGGCGAGCAGCGCATGCTGGCGCAATGGCTGGGCGAGCGTTTTCTGGCCGGAGGCCAGGGCTTTTTGCGGCGCGAGGAGGATCGCCCGGCCCACCGCGCGGCCGCGTTGCGCGTTCTGGCCTGGGCGCGCGAGCAATTGGACGCCGCGGACATGCTGATTCTGGACGAAGCGATCTACGCGCTTGACGCGGGCATTCTTGAGCGGAAGGAAGTGGAAGGCCTGTTGGCCGGGGCGCGCGCTCACAACCGGCATCTGGTGCTTTCGGGCCGCAACGCGCCGGACTGGCTCATCAGGGCCGCGGATTTGGTTACGGAGATGGGCGAAATCAAACATCCCTGGCGCGCGGGCGTCAAAGCCGCGCGCGGCATAGAATTCTGAGGTTCGGATGCGGGCTTTATGCATTTATGTGGCCGGTTCCTTCAAGCACAAGCACGGCGTCCGCCTGCTGGGCCGCGAGTTGCGCGCGCTGGGCTGCCGTATGCTGGATTGGACGGAAAAAGCCGTGCCCCCGCCGGGCCTGAGCCCGGCCGAGCGCCGGATCTGGATGGATACGGACAGGGACGGCGGCCAGGTGTATGCTTTTTGCCGAGACGCCTGCCTGAATGCGGATATTGTCATTTATTACGGCGCATCCGGCCAGGATGCCGGGGTGGAAGTGGGCCTGGCCGCAGGGGCGGGCGTGCCGGTGCTGGGCATTCGCGGCCCCCTGGAGGGTCCGGGCCTGATGCTGCACGGGGCGGTCACTGTCTGGGTGGACAGCGCGGAGCACGCTCTGGAGATCATCGGAAGGGTGCTGGCAAATGCCGCGAGCCGCTGGGCGGACCTGGATTTCGAGCCTGACGAGGCCGTGCGCCGCCTGTGCCGGGCCGTGCGCCGCCGGAGCGGGAAGCGCTCCGCAGCGTGCGCCTCTTGAAATGTTGCGGGCGCTCCGGCGACAGGGAGCGGGAACAACGTATTGACACTCTACATCTAGAGCATTTTTTATTGAAAATGGATATGTTCAATCAAAAAATGCTCTAAAAAAATCATCTCAAAGGTGAATCCCTCGAAAATCGGAAGCGCGTTGCGGACATGCCGCGCCGCAAGATTCAGTCATATTCCACGCTGACCAGCGCCAGGCCCCGCGCCGGGGCAGTAACCGAAGGCACGGCCCTGCGATCCCGGGCAGCCAGCATTGCGGGGATGGAGTCCGGCTTGATTTTTCCTTGCCCGCAGGCCGCCAGCAGCCCGGCCATATTGCGCACCATCTGCTTGAGAAAACCGTCGGCCGTGACGCTGAATCGCAAGATCGGCGCGTGCGGCGGGTAAAACTCGCAAGGGGGCAGGGGCGTCAGAGAAGCGGCGAACACATTGCGGCGCGTGCTTTCCATGTCGGTCCCGGCATTTTGCAGACTCGCAAAATCCCGCTCGCCCAGCAGATGCGGCAGCGCCGCGCGCATGGCTTCGGCTTCCAGGGGCCCGCAACTCCAGACATAGGGGGCCAGTTGCGGCGGCGTAAAGATTTTCTCCTGCCAGAACTGGTAAGCATAGGTTTTGCGCGCGGCGTCCTTGCGGGCGTGAAAATCCGGTCGCGCGGGCGTGGCCGCAAGCACCCGGATTTCAGGAGGCAGCAGGGCATTGAGGCTGTGCCGCCAATCCAGCCCGGCCCTGGTTCCGGGCACGTCGCAGTGGGCCACCTGGCCGTGGGCATGCACGCCCGCGTCCGTGCGGCCCGAGCCGAACACCCGCACGGGCGTGCCGGCCAGGATGCGCAGGGCCGCTTCCAGCTCGCCCTGGATGGTGGGCGGCGGAGAAGGCTTTTCCTGAATCTGCCAGCCGCTGTACTTGCCGCCCAGATAGGCCAGGAGCAGTTTGAGCCGCATTATTCGGGCAGCCTCATGCGGGTGATCAGCTCCGTGAGCTTGGCTGTCTTGGCAGGATTTGTATATGTCAGAATTTCGCCGGATTGCTTGGGCGCCATGCCGGAAAGAATCCTGATGGCCACGCGCTCGTCCATGTTTTCCAGAGCCTTGGCCGCGGTTCTCGGTTTCATGTTGGCGTACATCTGGATCAGGCTGCGGATTTTTTTGTCCTCCAGCCCTTTGGCCTCGCGCAGCATGTCCTTTACCTTCCGCTCGGCATTCTCCAGATCTTTCAGGCGTTGATCCATCTGCTGCCGGAGCATCAGAATGTCCTGTTGCTGCCGCGCCAGATCCTGGGCTTTGGCGTTGGGATCTTCAGGCAAAGCAGCGGGCGCGACGCTGGGGGCCGGGGCGTGCATGGCGGTGGATTGCCCGGCCCGGGGCAGGGCGGGCAGGGCCGCGGAGCCTGCGCCTGCCGCGCGTGGCGGCAGTGGAGCGCCGTCAGCGCCCTGACCGCGCGGAATATTGGCGGGAATGTCCGGCGCGCCGGGCATGGCCAGGGGCGCGTTCTGCTCCGCCGGAGCAAAGGGCGAGGCGCTGCTGGCGGGAGTCTGGGGCACGGGCATGTCCAGCGCCGCGGCATGGGCCGCCTGCACGCTGCCGAGGCCCGGAACGGGCAGATGCGTGAGGCCGAGCACGTCCAGCCAGCCGTCTTCGCGGGCGCGCCGATCCGCGGCAAGGGCAGGCAGCGGCGCATTGTTTCCGGTCAGAGGCGAGGTTCCGGGCTCGACCGTGGGCGCGTCAAGAGCCGCGGGCTCCGGCAGACTGGGCGGTATGAAGACGTGCTCACCGCCGGGCGTGCCGCCCGCAGGGGCCTGGGCCGTGAGCAGCGGCGCGGGAAGCGCGGCCTGGGTCGGATTTTGCCGCATGGCGCGGCGTGGCTTCGCAGTGGCGGCCAGTTGCGCGGCAGCCGCGCCTTGCGGCGGATTTTGGGGCGTGAGCGCGGAAGATCGGGCCTCCTGGGGAGCGAACCGCGAGCCGACCGCTCCGGGCAGCCGCGCTGCGTCCGGCGAAAGCGAGGCTTCGGCCAGGGCCGCGCTTTCCGGACTGTCGGGTAAAGTCGTGGGCGTGTTTGCCGCGCTTTGCGTGGGCACGACGCCGTTGTCGGGAGGGTTGCCGCCCAGCCATGCGGGCAGCGGCAGATCCAGCATCAGCATGCCCAGAATGGAGAGCTTGATAAAGCAGAGCACCGCCAGCCAGCGGAAAAGCCTAGAAAGCCGGAGCCTTGTAGCGGAGGGTCGCTGTTTCGTCATTGAAGCGTTGCTCCTGCAGTTGTTCTGCGCGGATAAAATGCTTTTTTTGCCGTTCCTTAAGCTTTTCCAGCAGTTTTTTGTCAATGGCGCGGGCGGCGAGCAGCTTGCGGGCCTCCTGGGCCATTTGCTCCAGCATGCGCTCCTGCAGCGAGGCGGCGGCCACATCCGCGCGCAGGCCCGTGATGTACTGTTCCTGCAGCCAACGCTCGCCCGCTTCCATCAGCGGATTGTCGCGAAGCCGATCCGCTGCGCGCTCAAGCTCCCCGCGCAGCCGGTCAAGACGCTTTTGCGCTTCCTGAAGGCGACGCTCGGCCTCGGCCAGGCGCACTTTGGCTTCTTCTTCCAATTGCTCCCGGTAGTCGAGCACTTTCTGCATGGCAAAGCGAAAGGGCACGGAGAAAAACCGCCTTGTTTTTGACGCTTGTTTTGAAGTATTGCAACAAGATGCAAACAGCGGGCCAAAATGTATGTCTTCAGTGCTTGAACGACATGCCTGTAGTGGTTTGGAACAGCTTGCCCTTGCAATGATCTAGAGCATTTTGCTTTTGAAATTATTCAATTTCAAAAGCGGCGCTGCCATCATTTCCCCGCAAGCGGGACAAGCGCCTGAAAAGCGTGGTTTTCAGGCTCATTCGGCGCGGGCGTCCGCTCCCGCGGCCGCCAGAGCGTTTAGCTCATTTCATGAGCAAAACGCTCCAGGAATCAACCACCTGCTCTTACGCCTCAAATAGCAACGGCTCTTCCGCCAGCGTGGCCACCATCACGGCCTTGATGGTATGCAGGCGGTTTTCCGCTTCCTCAAAAGCCATGTTGCGGGGCGACTCAAAAACATCGTCGCTCACTTCCATGCACTCAAGGCCGAAACGTTGGTAAATGTCCTCGCCCACCGTGGTTTCGCGATTGTGAAAAGCGGGCAGGCAGTGCAAAAACTTGCAGTCCGCATTGCCTGTTCTCTCCATGACCCTTTGATCCACGCGGTAGGGCGTGAGCAGATCGATGCGCTCTTTCCAGACAGCATCCGGCTCGCCCATGGAGACCCAGACGTCTGTGTACAGGAAATCGCAGCCTTGCACGCCTTCATCCACATTTTCCGTGCGTGTGATCCGCGCGCCGGTGCGCCGGGCGATGCTCCGGGCCATCTCAAAAACCTCGTCCGAGGTCCAGAGCAATTTGGGCGCCACGGAACGAAAATCCACGCCGAGCATGGCCGAGCCGATCATCAGCGAATTGCCCATATTATAGCGCGCGTCGCCCAGATAGGCCAGGGTCTGGCGGTTCAGGGGCCTGGCGCAGCATTCGCGCATGGTGAGCATGTCGGCCAGAAGCTGCGTGGGATGCCACTCATTGGTCAGGCCATTCCAGACCGGCACCGTGGCGTGTTCGGCCAGGGCCTCCACCCGGCTTTGACCATAGCCGCGATATTCAATCCCGTCATAAAAACGGGAAAGCACGCGGGCCGTGTCGGCCATGGATTCCTTTTTGCCCATCTGCGAGCCTGAAGGCCCCAGATAGGTGACGTGCGCGCCCTGATCATGGGCGGCCACCTCAAAGGAACTGCGCGTGCGCGTGGAGTCTTTTTCAAAAAGGAGCACAATGTTTTTGTCCTTCATGAATTTGGGTTCTTGCCGCGCTTTCTTGGCTTTTTTGAGGTAGGCCGCCAAATCCAGCAAATAGGTCAAATCCTCAGGCGTGAAGTCGGTTTCCTTCAGAAAATCCCTGTTTTTCAATCTGTTCATGCACTGTGCCTCTTTCTGTCTGATGCAAGCCAATGGCTGCATTGCAATGCGAGCTTGCGGGATTGCCGCGCCTCACAGCGTGAGGATCATGCCTATTTCGTCACAGCAGTAAAATTTCGGGCATTTGCTGCACTCCACCCAGACAATGGGGGGCATGGTCTCGCGCCGGAACTCCTGAAAACCGCAGCGCTCGAAAAAAGGCGCGGCCAGCGTGAAGACAAACGCCCTGGGGATGCCCAGGCCCCGACAGCGCTCCACCAGCGCCTGCACCAGACGCCTGCCCAGGCCCTGCCCCTGACAGGAGGCGTGCACGGCCACGGAGCGGATTTCGGCCAGATCTTCCCAGAGCACATGCACCGAGCCACAGGCCACCACGGTTTCCCGACCGGTGTCCGCGGCGGGCGCGGTAGCCACCATATAGTCCTGAACATGCTGGTAAAGATACTGCGGCCCCCGCGCCAGCATGACATTGGAAGAGGCATACTGGTTGATCAGAGCCGACATGCCGTGCACGTCCTGCACTTTGGCCGCGCGAATGGCAAGGGCGTTGGAGTCGCCGACGTGCACCTTGGGCACAACCGCGGTCGCCCCGAGATGAAAATGTGGAATGGCTATGGGCATTTAAGTATTTCCGTTTGCGGTTTGCGGGCCCTGGCGGAGAAAAGCAGCCTTGCCGCGGCCCGGGTTGTGCGCGACGCCGGCTCAGGCCCGCGTGAGCGGAACCGGGCCGCCCTGGAGCTTGGCCAGCATGGCGCTGCATTCCGCGGCGGGCATGGGTCTGGCAAAGACGAAGCCCTGCGCGAAATCACAGCCTTGTGCGCGCAAAAAATCCGCGCCGAAATCATCCAGAGAGCAGCGGAAGCCATGTTCCTGCAACGCAAGGATCAATTCCCGGAAATTCTCGCCGGACAGGGGCAGGGATTCGGCGCATCCCAGCTCCAGCAGGCCGTCGGGAGATGCCAGCCCCATGCGCATAAATTCGTTATTGTCGTTGACTTCCTTGAGAATGCGCATGACCTTGTCGCGCGGCGCGTGCGCAAGCGTGATTGCCACGCCGCGCAAAATCTGAAAGTCCATCGTGATTTGCCTCTGGAACAAGGCGTGGAGTTGATTTATCGTACCATAGAGGTAGAGTGCGTTTTCCCTTTCGGTTTGCTGGCCGATCTGCCGCAAGAGCAAAAGGCTGCAAGCGAGAAAAACAACGCCGATGAGAGCGCCTGCCGCATATGTGCGTCTGATTTGCTGCGAGCCCCTGGACATGCCGCCTGACCCCAAAAAGTATTTCAAACTTTATGTATACCCCGTTATACAACATAGCTCAAGCCCGACCGCGTGAAGAGGCATGCGCGCTTTCAATGAAAATGATATTGCAACTATATGAAATTCAAAACAAATTTTTTTAGAAAAGCATCGAAAAGGTGAATGTTTTGAGAAAAAGCCGGCATTGTCCCGTGTTTTTTTGCGGCTATGCTGACGGCAATCTTGCAAGGAGGGGAGAATGCGTGTCATCCGTTTTTTTCTTTTTTTGCTGATTTGCGGGATTTTTTCCGGCGTCCCTGCTGACTGCGCCCTTGCCGGAGCTGACGGCGACAAGGCGCGTCTGCTCAAAATTGTGGCGCTTTCCCGGCATGGCGTGCGCTCTCCGACGCAGGACATGAAAACCCTTGCGCTCTGGAGCAGCCGCCCCTGGCCGCGCTGGCCCGTGCCTCGCGGTGATCTGACGGAGCGCGGCGGCCGCCTGATCACCGCCATGTGGGCAGAACTGCGCGGCACATTCATGGAACTCGGCCTGTTGCCCCACGCGGCCTGTCCGCCGCCCGGCGCGATTTTTGTGCGCGCGGATACAGATCAGCGCACCCGGGCCACGGCCCGGGCCCTGCTCGCAGGTCTGGCGCCGGGCTGCGAGACAGGGTACGCCGTGGCCGACGGTCGTCCGGATACGCTGTTTCATCCGGTCAAAGCCGGGCTCTGCGCCTTTGATCCCGCGGCCGCGGCCAGCGCTGTTCTCAGCATGACTCCAGGCGGCCTGGATCGCCTGCATGAGGAGTGCAACGCCCCGCTCGCGCTCATCGACCAACTGACCGCGCCGCCGGCTCCCGAACTCTGCGCCTTTTTCGCCCTGCCGCGCCAATGCCGGATCTCGGATCTGCCCACTTCCATAAGCGTTTCGCCCAAAGGGAGAAGCGTGCGCCTTTCCGGTTGCCTGGGCATTGCGTCCAGTCTGGCGGAAATATTTTTGCTGGAATACGGACAGTGGCCGGGCAGAGCCGCGGCCTGGGGGCAGGCGGACGGACAGATCCTGGGCCGCTTGCTGCCTTTGCACAGCCGCGTTTTTGACGTGATCAACCGCGCGCCGCTTGTGGCCCGGGCCCGCGGCAGCTCTCTGCTGAAAGAAATGGCCGACGCCCTGGCGGGCAGGCACTATGATCAGCGGCTCAATGCGGCCCGGCTGGTTGTTTTTGTGGGGCATGACACAAATATTGCCAATATCGGCAGCCTGTTGGGCGTGACCTGGCAGGCCCGGGGCTGGCCGCCCAACGGCATCCCACCGGGGAGCGCGCTCTTTCTGGAGCTCTGGGGCGTGGGCGAAAGGCGTGAAGTGCGGGTGCGTTTTTACGCCCAGACACCCGCGGCCTTGCACACGCCCCTTGCCGGTGACCATGCGCAGAGGCCAGAGCCGCCATCTTCACGGAACGCCGGGCAGGATGCGCCGTGGACCGTGAAGCCGGAGCAGGCCGGGGATGCAGCGTTATTCGCGCCCGCAGCGGCGGTTGTGACCGCGCCGCCCGTTGTCGGGGAAGCGCGCTTCAGCCTCGCGGCTTTCGAGGAACTGGTGCGTAAAAGAATCAATCAGGATTGTCTGGCCCCGCAGCAGACGCCGGCTTTGCGCCATGCAGCAGACGCAGAGCCGTAGAGCGGTTTGCTAATAAAATTAGCCAGAGCATTTTCTCTTTGAAAATGCTCTCCTGACGCGAAAGCGGCAGCCGCCGCAACACGGTGTACATTCAGGCGAAAACCGCGTTTTTCGCCTGAATGCCGACGTTGAAACGCGCAGCATTTCAATGTCCATCTGCGTTGCGAGCCTCTTTCGCATGGGGACGCCGGGCATGTGTTTTCTGCGTGAAATACGCCGCAGCGGCAGCTCCGACCCGCGATTCTTCAGGCCAGCAGATGCGGCCCGGCCTGGCGAAGCGAGGCGCAGCCCGTGAGCAGCATGCTTTCCATGAGCTGGCGCTGCAACCGCGTCAGAAACAAGCGCACGCCTTCTTCTTCTGCGCCCATGGCCGCAATAATCGCCGGGCGGCCGATCAGCACGGCTCTGGCCCCTAGGGCCAGCATCTTGAGCACATCCGCGCCAGATCGCACGCCTCCGTCCACCAGCACGGCCATCCGGCGCACGCTCCTTGCAATATCGGGCAGAGCGTCCGCCGTGCCCGGCAGAGCTTCCAGAACGCGGCCGCCGTGATTGGAAACCACCAGAGCGTCACAACCGCAGGCCTCGGCGGCCAGCGCGTCTTCCACGCTGAGAACGCCCTTGAGCATGAATTTCAGGCCCAGGGCATGGGATTTTTGCACAATTTCCGCCAATTCCTCGCGGCTTTTGGGCGAGACCGGGCGTTTGCTCCTGGCCAGAGCGGTTATGGCGGCGGTGTCAAGATCCATGCCCACAACGCGGCATCCGGCCCGGGCCACGCGCTCCAGCCGTTCGAAAAAAGCCTCTCCGGCCCAGGGCTTGATGACGGGAATCCCCCAGCCGTCAAGGCTTTGCACGGCATTCAGGCCGCTGTCGAAGACTTCGGAAGTGCCGTCGCCGGTACAAGAGACGGTTCCGGCGGCCCGGGCCCCGGCAGTGACGGCCTGGGCAAAGCGCTCTTCGGAAAGGCCGTTGCCCATATTAAAGGACGTTCCGGCCAGGGGCGCGATGAGAATCGGCATTTTCAGGGGCAGGCCCAGTATTTCGCACGCGGTTTCCGGTTCGCGCAGATCGTGGATCAGCCGCAGTTTCAGATGCACTTTTTCCAGCGCCCTGATGTTCGCGCGAAACGACGCGCCGCTGCGTATGCCGCCCATGCCCGGCAATTCGCCGGAGCAGGCCTTGCCGTTGCACTGCGGGCAGACCCGGCAGGCGCCGTTCATGCGTTCCCGCGCCTGACGGCGCACTGTTTTCATGTCCATGCGTCTATCCTTTGGGGTTGCGGCGACAGTAAAGGCAATTCACGCTCTTGCGCAGGCCGGGCGTTGCACATGCCCATGCGCCCTGAATGCCGCGCTGCTTGCGTCAGTGGGCAGCGCAGGCGACAGGCTCCCCGGCGTCGGCGCACTGCGGCGTTTTTGCTGAGCGACAAAAGGAGTCAGACCCGCAGGCCCGGCCCCTTGAAAGGTATATGGCGCGCCCAGGAGGAATCGAACCCCCGACCAAGAGCTTAGAAGGCTCCTGCTCTGTCCATCTGAGCTATGAGCGCGCAAGGAGCCGAAGAAAGGCTCTGAACTTTTTTCGCAATGAATATAGAGGCAGACTCCTTTGGCGTCAAGGCGCGCTGCCTCTTGATCCCCTTACATTGTGCCCGCTTTCTCTGCTCATTTTGACTAGAGCATTTTCACTTTGAAAATGCTCTGCTGACGCGAAAGCGGCAGCCGCCGCAACGCGGCGTAGATTCAGGCGAAAACCGCGTTTTTCGCCTGAATGCCACCTTTGACTTTCATAAAAAGTCAAAGGTAATCTGCTCTAGAGCAATTTGCTAATAAAATTAGCTAAACAGCTCTGGCGACAGCGTTAGCTGGCACCCGCGTCGAATGAGCCTGAAAACCACGTTTTTCAGGCGCTTGTCCCGCTTGCGGGGAAATGATGGCAGCCCGCTTTTGAAATTGAATAATTTCAAAAGCAAAATTCTCTAATGAAAAAGCCTGTTCCGCGCCCGCACGCAAAACAGGAACGCGCCCCGTGCGCGGCAATGGCGGTTCCGCGCTGCGCTTTTTCAAAGGCAAGCGGTCCGGACGCCATGCCCCGGTCAGCAAGACGCACCCCGCTGACAGGCGGAGCTCTTTCGCGTATTGTAGCGGGCATGCGCGCATCTTTTCAAAATTTTCAGCAAGTGCTGGCCCATCTGCAGGGCAAGGGCCTTTTTCACATGGATTTGAGCCTGGACCGCATGCGGCGGGCCCTGGCCGCCCTGGATCTGACCCGGCCCCCCTTTGCTGTGGCGCAGATCCTGGGCACCAACGGCAAGGGTTCCACCGCGGCTTTTCTGGCCTCGCTCTGCGCGGCCCACGGCTGCAAAACCGGCCTGTACATTTCGCCGCACTTTGTCTCCCCGGAGGAGCGCATCCGCGTGGACGGGCGGCCCTGGCCCGGCGAGAGCTGGGTGGCGCATGCCGAGAATATCCTGTCCGTGGCTCCCGATCTCACCTATTTTGAATTTCTCACGG
Organism: Desulfovibrio sp. ZJ200; assembly: GCF_011039095.1. Taxonomy (NCBI): domain Bacteria; kingdom Pseudomonadati; phylum Thermodesulfobacteriota; class Desulfovibrionia; order Desulfovibrionales; family Desulfovibrionaceae; genus Desulfovibrio; species Desulfovibrio sp. ZJ200. The sequence continues at coordinate 21,223 of NZ_JAAKEH010000043.1, forward strand.
TCCTGGCTCTGCTGATCTTCCGGGATGAGCGCGTGGACGCGGCCGTGCTGGAGGCGGGCCTGGGCGGCCGCCATGACGCGACCACGGCCGTGGCCGCGGATCTGCTCTGCTTTACGCCCATCGCCCTGGATCACAAGGACGTGCTGGGGCCGAGCCTACGGCATATTGCCGCGGACAAGGCCGGGGCCGTGCGCGGGCCCGCGCCGATCTGCACGGCCGCGCAATTCCCCGTGGCCGCTCGTTGCCTTGAAGATGCCGCGCTTGCGCATGGCGCGCCGCTGCTGTGGGCCGATCCTTTGCCTGCGCCTTCGCCGGGCGGCCCGTCTGCGGCCGGGCTGGGGCTGCAAGGGCCGCATCAGTTGGTCAACGCCGGGCTGGCGCTCGCGGCCTGGCGGCGGCTGGCCCCGTTGCTGGGCAAAAACGCCGATGATGTCAGGGCTCAGGCGCACGGTCTGGCCCGCGCTTTTTTGCCCGGCCGCCTGCAAAGCGTGCCTGCCGCGCGCGAGCATCCGCCCCTGCTGCTGGACGGCGCGCACAATCCCCACGGCATGCGCGCCTTGCTCACGGCTTTGCAGCAAAAAAACATCCGCCCCGCCGGAGCCGTGTTTTCCTGCCTCGGCGACAAGGACTGGCGCACTTCGGCCCTGATGCTCAAACATTTTCTGGGCCCGGCCCCCATGTTCATCCCTGCCCTGGACAACCCGCGCGCGGCGTGCGCGCACGAGGTCGCCGCGGCCTGCAATGCCCTGCCTCCGGTCACGGCCGTGGCTCTGGATAATCTGCCCGAAGCCCTGACGCGAAGCGCGGCCGCTCTTGGCGCTGGAGCCAGGGCCGATCCCGCTCGCCCGCTGCTGCTGACAGGCTCCTTGTACTTGTTGGCCGAGTTTTTTACACTGCATCCCAATCTGCTTGAGGCTCCGGCCCCTGTGCCTGCTCCGGACAGCGGTTTCGGTGAATGTTTTTGTGGTAACTGATTGCTGTCTCCATCCGTAGCTTCCTTCGTCGCAACGGCTGGAGCCTGGACGCGAAATGATGGCAGCGAAGTTATTGAAAATGGATATCTTCAATCAAAAAATGCCCTAACAGGATGGCCGGAACATCGCCCGCGCGCAACCGCTTCTTCAGGACAACTCATGAGCAATCTTTTTCGCGCCATACCTGCCGTTGACCTCTGCCTGGAGGCTTTGACGGTCGCCGATCCCGGGCTGGCCCAGGCGCCGCGCGCCCTGTTGCGCGAGCTGACCGCCGCCTTCTGGGAGCAACGGCGCCAGGATATCCGGGCCGGGCGCTGCCAGGAGGCCGCCGCCCTGAGCCTGGACGCGCAGTTGCCCGCCCTGCTGGCCCATGTCCGTTCCGGCTTGCGCCTCTGCCTGCGGCCGGTGCTCAACGCCACGGGCGTTGTGATCCACACCAATATGGGCCGCTCGGTCCTGGCCCGGGAGGCCCAGGCCGCCGTGGCCCTGGCCGCTCAAGGCTATTGCAACCTGGAGCTCGACCTGCGCAGCGGCGGGCGCGGCAGCCGTTACGATCTGGTGGAAGGGCTGATCTGTCGCCTGAGCGGCGCGGAGGCCGCGCTGGTGGTCAACAACAACGCCGCCGCCGTGCTTCTCGTGCTGGACACCTTCTGCAAGGGCGGCGAAGTCGTTGTCTCGCGCGGGGAACTGGTGGAGATCGGCGGCAGCTTCCGCATCCCTGACGTCATGGAAAAAAGCGGCGCGCATCTGCGGGAGGTGGGAGCCACCAACCGCACCCATCTGCGGGATTACGCCGCGGCCATCAATGAGAACACCCGCGCCCTGATGCGCGTGCATACCTCCAATTACCGCATTGTGGGCTTTCATTCGGCCGTGTCCCTGCCTGAGCTGGCGGCTCTGGCGCGCGAGCGCAGGCTGCCCCTGATTGAAGATCTCGGCAGCGGCAGTTTTACGGATTTTTCGTCCTGCGGCCTGCCCAACGAGCCCACTGTGCCTTTTGTCCTGGCCCAGGGAGCGGATCTGGCCACCTTTTCCGGGGACAAGGCGCTCGGCGGGCCGCAGGCCGGGATCATCGCGGGCCGCAAAGTGCTGGTGGACGCGCTCAAGACCAATCCCCTGACCCGCGCCCTGCGCTGCGACAAGCTCTGTCTGGCAGCCCTGGAGGCCACGCTACGCCTTTATCTGGACCCGGAAAAGGCCAGAGAGCGCATCCCCACCCTGCGCAGGATCGCCCGCCCGGCGCGCGAGCTGGCGCGCGAGGCCCGCGCTCTGGCCGCCCGCCTGCGCAAACATCTGGGCCCGGCCTGCCGGGTGACCTTGCGGCCCGATGTCTCGCGCGTGGGCGGCGGAGCCTTTCCCCAATGCGATCTGCCCACCACCCTGGTTTGCCTCAAACCGGCCGCCATGAGCGCCACAGCCTTGAAAACCGCCCTGCTGGACGCGGAGCCGCCCCTGCTCGGTCGCCTGGAGGAAGAAAATTTCTGCCTGGACCCGCGCACTCTGGAGCGGCCCGACTGGAACGCCGCCCTGCGGGTTCTGCAAAGGGCGTTGCGCGCGGCCCAGCCAATCATAACTGACAAGGAAATACGATGATGAAAAAAACACTGGCCTACAAACCCCAAAGCGCCTGGCAAATCTACGCCGGGGCCCAGGAGCGCAAAAAAATGGAGGCGCTGGCCGCCCGCTACATCGACTTTCTGACCCGTTGCAAGACCGAGCGCGAGACCGTGGACTATGTGCGCGAACGCCTGCGCCAGGCCGGATACAGCGAAGACTTTGGCGCGAAATCCGGCAACGGCCGCGTGCTGCGCCCCCTGCGCGGCAAGGCCCTGTTCGCGGCCCGGCGGGGCAAGGAACCCCTGGGCAAGGGCCTGGCGCTGATTGCCGCCCATGCCGACACCCCGCGCCTGGACCTCAAGCAGCGCCCGCTTGTTGAGCAGCCCGGCGTGGCTCAGGCCAAGACCCATTACTACGGCGGCATCCGCAAATATCAGTGGCTGGCCCGGCCTCTGGCCCTGCACGGGGTGATCATCCGCGAAAACGGCCAAAGCCTTTCCGTGAGCATTGGCGAGAAACCGGGCGAGCCGGTCTTCTGTATTGCGGATCTGCTGCCGCATCTGGCCCGGAAGCAGAGCGCGCAGACTCTCAGCGAGGCTTTTGAGGCCGAAAAGCTGAATATCATCCTGGCCCACAGTCCCAAGGCCGAAAAAAAAGCAAAAAACGAGGGCAAGGACGCGCCCGGGGAGGCCGTCAAGGAACAGCTTCTGGATCTGCTGCACAAAAAATACGGCATCAACGAGGAAGATCTGATCACCGCCGAGCTCCAGGCCGTGCCCGCCGGGCCCGCGCGCTTCGTGGGCTTTGACAAGGCCCTGGTGGGCGGCTACGGCCAGGACGACCGGATTTGCGTGTTCACGGCTCTGGAAGCCCTGCTCACGGCCAAAGACGGGCCGCGCAACAGGGCCGTGATCTTCTGGGACAAGGAGGAAATAGGCTCGGACGGCGCCACGGGCGCGGCCTCGCGCTTTTTTCAATACTGCGTGGAGGATCTGGCGCGAGCCTGGGCCCCGGGCACGCCCGCGTCGCATGTGCTCCTGCGCAGCCGGGCCCTGTCGGCCGACGTGCAGGCCGCCCTGGACCCGGATTTTCAGGAAGTGCACGAAAAACAGAACGCCGCCCAACTGGGGTACGGCCCCTGCTTCTCCAAATTCACCGGCTCGCGCGGAAAATACGGGGCCAGCGAGGCGGACGCCGAATTCTTCGGCGAGCTGCGCGGCCTGTACAACGCCAAAGGCATCCCCTGGCAAAGCGCGGAACTGGGCAAGGTGGATCTGGGCGGCGGCGGCACGGTGGCCCTCTTTCTGGCGGCCTACGGCATGCAGGTCATTGATCTGGGCCCGGCCGTGCTCTCCATGCACAGCCCCTTTGAGCTGGCAAGTTGCGCGGATCTGTACGCCACGCTGCAAGCTTACAGGGCATTTCTGGAGGCCTGAGCGAATCTTCCCCGGGTCTGGTGTCTCTCTACATTGAGAAGCTTTGCCTTTCCGGCAAGGAAAACAAGCCGATTGCAAAGGGAGTGTACTCCAGCCTCAGCCGTTGGCGGCTGTGCCGCCAACGGCTGAGGCGCGCGGCGGGCATGGCTTTGCCATGCCCGCCGCGCAGGCGAAATTTACTTTCGCCGTTAGAGCATTTTCACTTTGAAAATGCTCTGCTGACGCGAAAGCGGCAGCCGCCGCAACGCGGCGTACATTCAGGCGAAAACCGCGTTTTTCGCCTGAATGCCACCTTTGACTTTTATAAAAAGTCAAAGGTAATCTGCTCTA
>NZ_JAAKEH010000044.1:0-24437 GCF_011039095.1 Desulfovibrio sp. ZJ200
TCTGCAATAGCTGTGAACCGGCGCGGCAAACGCTTCAGACAGGGCACGGACGCCGCGATCCACGCCGTTGACCAGTATATCAAGCATCAGGAATCCCTTTTCAGCACCACTTGTTGAATGACCACGCCGCGCGGCGTCTTTGCCGTGGACGCGCGGCGGACAAGGACTGTGGCAAGAAGTTTTTGCGTGCTTTCCACTCCCTGGCTGGATTCGTAGGAAACAATCAGGGGAAACTCGATTTTCCATGTGGCCCTGCCGCCCACCAGACCGGAAGCGATGATGACCGGCGCGCGCGTGGCAACAGCGGACGCGGAAAGCCGTTTGTCCCGGATCATGTCCAGGATGCCGGAACCTTGCAGGGAAGCGAGGAAGGATTTGAACGCCTCGTCCTCAAAGTGCGGCCTGATGCTTTCCAGCTTTTCCCGCCATTCCAGAAAGTTGAGCGACATGGCTCCGGTAATGGCGTTTGAGACCCAGGTCAGCAGCCCCTCCTGCGTCAGCAGCGGCTGATCCAGCGGAACCATCGGCGCGAGCCGCAAGTCCGGCGTGGCCGCGAAGTAGCGCGGCTTCGGCTGGTTCAGGAGCAGCAGCGCCGAGAGGGAAACGCTCAGGCAGAGCGCCGCGACCAGACACAGCGAGAGCTTCATGGAACGGCGAAACTGCGTCCTGTACCAGTCCAGACCGCCGATGACGGCGGCGGCATCCGGGGCGGGCGGCTCCGCATGAATGGCGTTCATGCCCTGTTCCGGCTCCTGCGGCTTCGGGGCGTCTTTTCGTTTGTTGAAGATGCTCATTTCATCGCCTCACGCCTACAGGCCGAGTTCATCCATGCCGGAGGTCTGGTCAGAGCCGAAAAGGGTGGCGGAACCGGAGCCGAGGAGTTCTCCCAGGCCGAGCGCCAGAGCGCCGATGATCACTTTGGTCAGGCCGCCCGCATAGAGCATTTTCTCTTTGAAAATGCTCTGCTGACGCGAAAGCGGCAGCCGCCGCAACGCGGCGTACATTCAGGCGAAAACCGCGTTTTTCGCCTGAATGCCACCTTTGACTTTCATAAAAAGTCAAAGGTAATCTGCTCTAGGTGCTTTGCCCCTGATTTTTCACAGCTTTATACATGTCAATACTTTTTTAGATGTAACATATTGATATATTTTGATAAAAATAAATCTATAAAAAATACCCCAGCAATTACCCAAAAAGAAGGGGATATTATCGGGCGATAATGAATTGTGCTGGACATAGCCTAAGAGGCTTGCATAATTTCGTTTAAACGAATACCTTCTAAAGCAGTAGATGGCACATAAACTGTTGAGGGGTGAGCGTGCATGGTTATATTACGGCTCAAGAAGCCGCTGTAAAATGGGGAATAACCCCACGCCAAGTACAAATTTTATGTAAAGACATTGCTGTCCGGCTAAGGGATAAGAAAAAAGTCCAAAATCTCAACGAAATGTGGTAGAAGTGGTTTATGTAACAACCCACCACATAAGGAGATTTTGGACTTGAGTCACCATAGCACTCTTTTCTCCCAGGCGCGATCCCTCATTCCCGGACATGTTTTTCAAAAGCTCGCACAGCGGCATAAGACCGGGCGTGCGTCCCGCAAATTCGGTTTCAAGGAACAGTTCACCGTTATGGACTTCATCCAGCTTGCCGACAGACCTTCCCTGCGGGACGCTTTATGTTGTCTGAAAGCCGCCTCAAGGCGTCTCTATCATTTTGGCCTGAAGAATGTGGCCCGCTCAACCGTGGCCGATGCGAATACCACGCGGCCCGTGGGCTTTTTCCGGGATTTGTTCGCTGAAATGTACGGCTTGTGCGCCTCAAAGGCCCCGAAACACAAATTCCGCTTCAAGTCCCGGCTGTTCAGCCTGGACGCAACCACCATCAAGCTTTGCCTGTCGCTCTTTCCCTGGGCCTCTTTTCGCAAGACCAGAGGCGGGATCAAAATGCATGTGCCGCTGGACCACGACGGCCATATCCCGGCATTTGTGGCCATTACCGAGGCCAGAGCCCACAAAAGCCGCATCGACAGGACGCTTGAGCTGCCCAGAGGCTCTATCGTGGTTTTCGACAAGGGCTATGTGGACCACAACTGGTTTCAGGCGCTCGGAGCAAGGAATATTTCATTTGTCACGCGCCTCAAGCGGAACGTTGTGTGTACATTGCTGGAACGCCGCCTTGTGAACCGGAGAAGCGGCGTAACCTCAGACCACGCCATTGAGGTCGCCACCCGTGGGAAACCGCTGCGCCTGCGCCGAACAGGCTACCGCGATCCGGAAAGTGGCAGGCGCTACGAATTCCTGACCAATCAGTTCCGACTGAGCGCCCAAACCATCGCCGACATCTGCAAAGACCTCTGGCAGATCGAGCTGTTCTTCAAGGAAATCAAGCAAAACCTGCGTATCAGGAGCTTTGTCGGCAACTCGGAAAACGCGGTCATGATCCAGATTTTTACGGCCCTCACAGTCTACCTGCTCCTTGCGTACCAGAAATTCCTCAGCCGTCTCGACATTTCTGTCCAACAGCTTTGTCAGCTTATCTAGATCAACCTGTTGGGTGTGGCTTCTTTGGAAGATCTGCTGCGTTCACAGAGAAGAAAAATTGAAAACGCATTCAATCTCAGCTCGTTATCTCTCGTCCCTTAGCCGGACAGTAATGATGTAAAGAAAATCGTATCGTCGGAGTAAAACGTATGAGTCGTATCTGGATTATCCCTGAAACCGCGAAAAAACCGACGAAAGCCAGTGTGCAAAAAGAGAAGAATATCGCATGACCGATAATGCACTTACAATGATAGACTTGTTTTCTGGAGCAGGTGGTCTGTCTGAAGGATTGTCATGTGCGGGGTTTCATGCTCTTTTTGCATCCGAGATTATACCAGTATATGCAGAAACATACAGAAAAAATCATCCTTCTGCAAAAATGGTTACTGCTGATATTCGTACACTTGATGCAAAAAGTATTCGAGAAGAATTACGTCTCGAACGTGGTGAATTGGACTTATTAGCTGGAGGCCCACCGTGCCAGGGTTTTTCTATCAACGCTCCTGTTCGGAGTATTCTTGACCAAAGAAATCATTTGTTTAAAGAGTACCTGCGATTTGTAGATGCTTTTGCTCCTCGGGCTATTTTAATTGAAAATGTTCCTGGACTAGTTTCTTTTGAACATGGAGCTACACTTCATGCCATTTTGGATGCTTTAGCTGAGCTAGGATATGGGGCAGATGTTCGTATCCTTGGGGCGGCCTACTATGGAGTGCCGCAAATGAGATGGCGAACAATTATATTAGGGTTAAGAGGTAAGAGCCTCCCCCCCCTTGCTTTCCCAGAACCAATTTATCATGCTCCAATTAGACCGAATTTCACAACTACTTTTGATGGGCAAATGCTTGTAAAAATGCCATCATCTAATGCTTCAGCTAACTTTACAACTGTTCAAGAAGCAATTGGGGACTTACCTTCGCTCAAATGTGGAGAACGAGGTCCTATGATAAAATCGTATATTTGTGAGCCTTTTTGTGACTATCAAAAAAGAGCAAGAATCGGCAGTACAGGTATTTATAATCATGAGGCGCCTAGATTGTCTAAGGAAAATCAAGAAAGACTAAAATATATTAAACCAGGAAGGAACTGGACAGATATACCAAATGAACTACTTCCTTCTGGTATGAAACGAGCAAGAAAATCTGATCATACGAAACGATATGGACGAGTAATGCCAGATGGCTTAGCATCGACTATTTTGACGAAATGTGATCCTCATTGGGGCGCATATTTTCATTATAATCAAGATCGATCTTTTACAGTAAGAGAGGCAGCACGAATACAATCCTTTCCTGACCATTTTATTTTTACTGGTTCTCAAGTGCAACAATTCGCGCAAGTCGGAAATGCTGTGCCTCCATTATTAGCAGAATCAGTTGGATTAGCTCTAAAATCTATTTTGGTCGAGGGATGCTAAATGGCAGGATATATATCTGAATTTTTTGGATATCGTGCAGAAGATTGCTCAAAACACGCTGCTATGGCGGCAATACGGCAAATATGTCCTTTTTTGGGGTCTCAATGTACCAAAGTATTGTCACGCGATAGAATTATTTCTGGAGTATGCGCTGTTCGACAGAAAACAACAGGTTCTCCCGATGTGATTTGTTGTCCCAATAGAATCTATGCTGAAAATTATAAGATGCTTCACTTGATAGCTCAACAAGCTTTTGGATGTAAGTTAGAATTGTATTCTGGACGTGCTACTGTAAAGAAAGCCCAAGTTGAAAATGGTGCAGTTGCTGTTTTCGGTCATGGATGGGGAGGTGAGTTGAGACTTCCTCAAAGAGCAGGTACAGGTTCCTATTTTGTTGATTGGGTATTAGCAAGATTAGATAATTACGGTGAACTTGTCGAATTTACAGCAATTGAAGTTCAAACAATAGATACAACAGGAAATTATCGAGAAGCGCGAGATTCACTTTTGGTCAATAGAAAACTTATACCAGATACTGTTGGATTAAATTGGGAAAATGTTTCTAAGAGAATTATACCTCAGTTAATTTATAAAGGTCAGGTCTTGCAACGTGAAGATTTATGCAAAACAGGCTTGTTTTTTGTATGTCCGAAGTCGGTTTATACTCGCGTTCTTAATAGATTAGGCGGAAAAGATAGAATTCCTCAATTTCCAAGTCAGCCAGCATCTATTCATTTTATTGCTTACGACTATTTGGAAAAAGGAAATGATGGGGAAATTACACCACTTGATATAATAGAAGAGCATTGTACTACTGTGTATAAGGTACAGGAAGCATTTTCTTCAATGAATTTACCGGAAGGGAATGTTTATAGGGATGCTATTTGCAGATCTCTTTATGGGGATGGGATGTAGTATTATTAATGCTTCGCGATTTTTATATTTTTAAAAAATCGTGTGTTGACATAACTATGCTAAATAAAAACAATATGAAGATTGAATAATCCCATCAGCTTTCTGAAATTGTATTTGATGCAATTCTAAAAGTCTTTAAATAAATTTCCAGATTTACAAGGTTTTGATGATTCTCCTTTAAGAGTAGAGGCCGCCAAAAAGAGAGTTGAGAACTTAAAAAAAATTATTGATACAGAAGTAACTAGAATAAGAAGTAATGACGAAAAATCAAAGAAATAGAAGAATATGGAAGAAATTCAGAAAAATGGAAACTAAATCAAATGACATTATCTTCCTTAGAGAAAAAATTACATGAAATAGCTAAAGATATTGGTACACAAAAAGCGGGATTTGAATTTGAAAAATGGTTTTATAATTAATTGATTTTTTTGAAGTACAATGTATGCGTCAATATAGAGCTAAAGATAATAGACAAACAGATAGTTCTATATCTATCAATGAAACTGATTATAATTCCCAGATCATTCTCTGGTGGAACATCGTCCGCCGAGGGCGCACGATTCTGGGAATGCAAGTACTGCCAGATGCCAAACGGCATGGCATCATTGGCTATGGGCGGGAATTTTGCCGCAAAGGCATCGAACAAGGGCCGCAGTCGCGCTCTTTTTGCTTTCTGCTGTTCCTTCAGGCGCTGTTCCCGCTCTTCGAGGGCACGAAGAGCTTGAAGTGTAGACTGATCTTGTGCCGCCTCGGCCAGTTCCGCAGGAGGGAATGGATCAAGCCAGCGTTGTCCGCGCAGCCAGTTCCCCAGTTGTGGCACAAAGCGTCCCTGCTCGCGTTGCCAGCTTTTTGAGTCCGCGAATCGCCGGATCGCGGCATGAAGTTCCGGGAGCGCCGGAAGTTGGCCGCTTCGCAGAAGTGTAAGCCATGCCATTCGGGCGAAGCCCTTGGCCCCCTTTTTGGGGTACAAGGCCCAGGTATTTTCAAAATCACGCAAGGGAGAAGACACGCCCCCCGCCGCAGGCGCTCCGGGCGTGCGGCGGACAGGACTTGCCGCCATTTCTCCCCGCGCATGGGGGGAAGGGGGGGAGTTTCTTTCTTTTCGTTGTTTGTTAAGATTGGTTAAGTAGCCAGATTTTGCCTCATGACAGCCAGCTTCTGACTGCTTGTGGGCAAGTTTTGTCTCTTGTTTTGCGACAAGTTCCTCAGGCCGCAAGAGATAATAAACGGAAGAACGGTATTGCTCACGCCTGATGGAAATGAGCTTTTCTCTGACAAGTTCGCCAAGGTAATTTTTGATGCTGCTGATGCTGCATGACAGGCGTTTGGCAAGTGTAGCCTGAGACGGCCAGCAATGGTCTTTTTCGGCGGCATAATCGCATAAGATCGCGTACATGGTCTTTGCTCCAAACGTGATCGGTTTTTGCAAGACAAACAAAGGTAGAATCGGGCCGTGAATCTTTCCTTTTGGCGAAAAAGTTTTCATTTTTTTTTCTTTGCCCAGGAAAAAGACAAAAACAGCAGATTCGTTGTTGACAACGAGGAACCTTCCGGCTATCGTTGTTCTCACGTTACATGCGTAAGAACATCAGTTCTGCAATGAAGCCGTTGAGTTGCCGCTCAGCGGCTTTTTTTTGGCTTTCTCTGGACGGCGTTTTCCCCAGAGAGGATCATGGGGAGAGTTGACGATGATGGCCTGAACGTGGGCATCACGATCACCGCAGGCGGGCGCCTGGAAGGCACCCCGTCCCAAGACAGCGGAGCTTGAGCGGAGGAGACCGGCTATGTGGGAGTTTCTGAAAGGAAGGAGGACGGGGAGGTATGCCGTATATGAAAAAAACTCCGCCCGACCATGCCGCGGGACACATGGCCGGGAGGAGTTCATTGCGGATAAAAACGCGCTCAAATCCAAAAAAATGTTATTTTTTTTGGATTTTTTTCTGATTTCAATAACTATCAGTAACTTATGGTGAAAATAAAGAAGAAGACAAAAAAATGGATAAGAAAATGGATAATCAACCGGGGGATCTCCAGGGCATGAAACGTCAGAGTCAGGCTCCGGGATTTTTATATATCTATATGAAATTAAAGAAAATGTATCGTGAGGGAACTCCAGGGATTTATATATGAGTGACTCTGACAGTGAATCCTTCTCTCGGGCGGTCGCCTTTACTTTCAGCCTTTTCGCAGGTATGCTGACAAACTCAGTTCACTGCAAGGGCGCTGCGGGCGGCAACGGGCGCGGGCCCGTTTTGCCCAGGAGAAAGGAGCTGTCATGAGCGCGGGAGTGCGTTTTACCAAGATGCAGGGCATCGGCAACGATTATGTGTACATCAACGGTTTTGAAGAGCGCGTGGACAATCCCCATGAGCTTGCCGCGCGGATCAGCGACCGCCATTTTGGCGTGGGTTCCGACGGCCTGGTGCTGATCCTGCCCTCGGCCACGGCTGACGTGCGCATGCGCATGTTCAACGCCGACGGCTCGGAAGCGGAAATGTGCGGCAACGCCACCCGCTGCGTGGGCAAATTCGCGCACGATCACGGCATCGTCAAAAAAGATGTCATCCGTCTGGAAACAGCCGCGGGCGTCAAGATCGTGCGCCTGCTCTTCGAGGCGGGCCAGGTCTGCGGCGCCACCGTGGACATGGGCGAGCCAGTGCTCGCGCCGGAGCGCATTCCCCTGCGGCTTTCGTCCGCGCCCGCTGCGGGCGAGGACGCGCAGCGCTTTATCTCCCGCCCCGTGGAAGTGGGCGGGACCACCTATGCGATTACCGCCGTGTCCATGGGCAACCCGCACGCCGTGGTCTTCATGCAGGGCATAGACGATCTGGATCTTCCGAAGCTGGGCCCGCTTTTTGAGCATCACCCCCTGTTTCCCCAGCGCACCAATACGGAATTTGTGGAAGTGCTTTCCTCCACCAGAATCCGCATGCGCGTCTGGGAGCGCGGGGCAGGGGAGACCCTGGCCTGCGGCACCGGAGCCTGCGCCGCGGCAGTGGCCTGCGCGCTCAACGGTTATACCGGCCGTTCGCCGGATGTGGAGCTCAAGGGCGGCGTGCTGCATATCGACTGGGACAAAAGCGACGATCACGTCTACATGACCGGCGGCGCAACAACGGTTTTTGACGGCGTGTATTTCATCTGAAAACCATTGAGGGATATATGGCTGCAATCAACCCCGATTTTCTCAAGCTGCAAAGCAATTACCTTTTTTCGGACATTGCGCGCAAGGTGGCGGATTTTAAAGACCGCAACCCCGACGCCCGGGTGATCAGCCTGGGCATCGGCGACGTGACCCGCCCGCTGGTCCCGGCCGTGCTTCAGGCCCTGCACAAAGGCGTGGATGACATGGGCGACCCCGCCCGCTTTCACGGCTACGGCCCGGAGCAGGGCTATGCCTTTCTGCGCGATGTGATCATGGAGTACGATTACAAGGCGCGCGGCGTGGATCTGAGCCCGGATGAAATTTTTGTCAGCGACGGGGCCAAGTCCGATGTGGGCAATTTTCAGGAACTCTTCGCCCCGGACAGCGTGGTGGCCGTGACCGACCCGGTGTATCCGGTTTATGTGGATTCCAACGTCATGGCGGGCCGCGCCGGGGACATGGCCAACGGGCAGTGGAGCAGGATTGTGTATCTGCCCTGCGTCAAAGCCAATGACTTTGTGCCGGACTTTCCCACGACCCGGCCGGATATGATCTATCTCTGCTACCCCAACAATCCCACGGGCACGGTGCTGTCGCGCGCGGCCCTGCAAGGCTGGGTGGACTACGCCCGGCGCGAGGGCTGCGTCATTCTTTATGACTCCGCCTATGAAGCCTTTATCCGCGACCCGGATGTGCCGCACAGCATTTACGAGCTGGACGGCGCGCAGGAAGTGGCCGTGGAATTTCGCAGTTTTTCCAAAACAGCCGGCTTTACCGGTCTGCGCTGCGCCTACACCGTGGTGCCCAAAGCCCTGCGGATCAGCGACGGCAAGGGCGGCGCGGCCAGTCTGAACGCGCTCTGGAACCGCCGCCAAAGCACAAAATACAACGGTTGCGCCTATATTGTGCAGCGCGCCGCGGCCGCTGCCTACAGCGAGAAGGGCCGGGAAGAAATCATGGGCGTGATCAGGGGCTACCAGAGCAACGCCGCACTGCTCAGCGCCGCTGTGAAGGAAATGGGCCTGGAGGTCTTTGGCGGCGTCAACGCCCCGTATATCTGGGTCGGCGTGCCCAAGGGCATGGATTCCTGGGGCTTTTTTGATCGCCTCCTGCATCAGGCCGCCCTGGTCTGCACGCCGGGCGCGGGTTTCGGGCTCAGTGGCGAGGGCTATGTGCGCCTCACGGCCTTTGGTTCGCCGGAAGATACGGAAGAAGCCATCCGCCGCTTGCGCACACTGAATTGAACCCGTGATCGAATTGGATGCATGTAAAAAGGGGAGGGCAACCTCCCTTTTTGCGTACAGGGCAGGATCTGCCCATCGTGAAACAGGCAACCATATCTCTATGCCCAGGGGTTGTGTTGCCTAAATCGTATTCTATATATAGGATATATACAGGTCTTGGAGACTTTGCCTTTTCATGTTTCCGCGCATGGGTGAATGTCGCCGCATGCGCGCCGTGATCGCGCAAGGCCCGGGCCAGTCGGCAGGGCTCACAAGTGCCCGCACGACCTCAGACATGATGAAGAGCAACGCAAACCCGGCAGAGGAGCGGATATGAGCAAAGCAACGGAACAATTGGACGCCATGATCGAGCGTGTGCGTGCGGCGCAGGCAATCTTTGCGCATTACACGCAAGAGCAGGTGGACAGGATTTTTCACCATGCCGCTGCCGTGGCCACGGCCAAACGTATCGAGCTGGCGAAAATGGCTGTGGAGGAAACCGGCATGGGCGTCCTGGAAGACAAGGTGATCAAAAATCACTTTGCCTCGGAATACATCTACAACAAGTACAAAGATGCCAAAACCTGCGGGATCATTGAAGACGACCCGGTTTCCGGCTACCGGGAGATCGCCGCGCCCCTGGGCCTGGTGGCAGGCATCGTGCCCACCACCAACCCCACGTCCACGGCCATTTTCAAGACCCTGCTCTGCCTCAAGACGCGCAACGGCATCATTATTTCCCCGCATCCGCGCGCCAGGCGCAGCACCAGGGCCGCGGCCATGATTATTCTGGAGGCCGCGGTACAGGCCGGAGCGCCGGAAAATATCATTGACTGCCTGGAAGAACCCAGCGCCGAGCTCTCCCAGCATCTGATGAGCCACAAGGACGTCAACCTGATTCTGGCCACCGGCGGCCCGGGCATGGTGCATGCCGCCTACAGCTCGGGCACGCCCGCCATCGGTGTGGGCGCGGGCAACACGCCGGTGATCGTCGACGCCACGGCGGACATCAAAATGGCGGTCAATTCCATTCTGCTCAGCAAAACCTTTGACAACGGCATGATCTGCGCCTCGGAACAGACTGTGATCGCCGAAGAGAGCATTGCCGACGCCGTGCGCGAGGAATTTCTCAAGCGCGGGGCCTGGTTTGCCGACAAAAAGCAAAGCGAGGCCCTGGCCGGGACCCTGTTCGTCAACGGCGCGCTGAACAGCGCCATAGTCGGGCAGCCAGCTGCGCGCATTGCGGCAATGGCCGGTCTCAACGTGCCGGAAAACACCAAGGTGCTGATTGCCGAGCGCGCGGCCATCAGGGCCGACGATCCCTTTGCGCATGAAAAGCTTTCGCCGGTGCTCGGTTTTTACCGGGCGCCGGATTTCGCGGCCGCGGTGGACATGGCCCAGAGCCTTGTGCAGTTGGGCGGGGCCGGGCACACCTCGGTGCTCTACACGCGCGAGTCGAACACGGCGCACATTGAGCTTTTTCAGGATACCATGACCACCGGCCGGACCTTGATCAATATGCCTGCCTCGCAAGGGGCCATAGGGGATGTGTACAACTTTCGCATTGCGCCTTCCCTGACCCTGGGCTGCGGCAGTTGGGGCGGCAATTCCGTGAGCGAAAACATCGGGGTGAAGCATCTCATGAATGTCAAAACCGTGGCCTGCCGCCGTGAAAACATGCTCTGGTACCGTGTGCCGCCCAAAATCTATTTCAAGCTCGGGGCCCTGCGCCCTGCGCTGGAAGAGTATGCGGATCGCCGCCGGGCCTGCATCATTACCGATGCCACCATGGAAAAGCTCGGGCATGTGCAGAAAGTGACGGACGTTCTGGAAAGCATGGGCATGGAGTTCCGCATTTTTGCCGGCGTGCAGCCCGACCCGGACATTGCCACGGCCCGGAAGGCCCTGGACATGGTCAATGCCTTTCAGCCGGACATGTTCATTGCCCTTGGCGGCGGCTCGCCCATGGACGCGGCCAAGATCATCTGGCTGCTCTATGAAGTGCCGGACATCAGGTTTGAGGATGTTGCCCTGCGCTTCATGGACATCCGCAAGCGGGTGGTGTCCTTCCCGGATCTGGGCAAAAAGGCGGTCATGGTCGCCATCCCCACCACTTCGGGCACAGGCTCGGAAGTGACGCCCTTCGCCGTGATCACCGATACCGCTACCGGCGTCAAATACCCGGTCACGGACTATGCCCTGACCCCGGACATGGCCATTGTGGACCCTGAATTTGTCATGGATCTGCCGCCCTCCCTGATCGCCAACGCGGGCCTTGATGTGCTGACGCACGCCATAGAGGCCTATACCTCCACGCTGGCCACCAATTTCACGGACGGGCAGGCAATGGAGGCCGTGCGCCTGGTTTTCAAGTATCTGCGCCGTTCCTATCAGGGCGGCGAGGAGAGGCTGGTGCCGCGCGAAAAAATGCACTATGCCGCGACTATGGCGGGCATGGCCTTTGCCAACGCCTTTCTGGGCATCTGCCATTCCCTGGCGCATACCCTGGGCTCCTGCTTTCATGTGCCGCACGGTCTGGCCAACGCGATCATGCTTTCCTATGTGATCGAGTACAACGCCACGGACACGCCCACCAAGCAGGGCATGCTGCCGCAGTATAAATATCCCTGGGTCAAGGGGCGCTATGCCCGCATGGCGGACATGCTGCATCTGGCCGATGATCTGGAAGGCGACGACGCCGCAACGCGGGCGGAAAAAACCGCGCGCCTGGTGCGGGCCATTGAATCTCTCAAGCGGGATCTGGGGATACCGGCCTCGCTGCGCGAAGCGGGCATCCCGGAGGCCGACTTTCTGCAAAGGCTGGATGAAATGGCCGAGCAGGCTTTTGATGATCAGTGCACCGGCGCAAGCCCGCGCTATCCTCTGATTGCCGAGCTGAAGGAGCTGTACCGCAAGGCCTATTATGGCGAGCCGCTGGCCGCGTTCGCTGAAGGCAAGCCCGCGGGAAGCGCCCCTGCCGGGCATGAAAAAACTCTGCCGGAGGCCCCAACGGCTGAAAACGTCTGAGGCGGTTTGACGCCCTGCGAAAAAAGGAACCCCCCGGCATAGCCGGGGGGTTCCTTTTCATACAAAAAAGCCGGGCGTTGCCGCCCGGCTTTTCAAAGGCGGCGCGATCGTACTAGTCGGCTTTCAAATCCTGAATGAGCGCGGTCAGGCCCTGGGCCTGGGCGGCCAGATCCGAGACGGCCTTGGCTGCTTCGGCCATGGCTTCGGCGGTCTGGCGGGACATGTCATTGACCTGCACGATGGACTGGTTGATCTCCTCGCTGGCCGCGGACTGTTCCTCGCTGGCCGCGGCAATGGCATTGACCTGATCCGCCGTGGCTTCCACGGTGGCCACGATTTCCTGCAGGGCCGCGCCCGACTGTCCGGCCAGTTCCGTGGCCTCGCCAATGCGCTGCACCGCGTTGTCCATGCCGGTCATGCTCTTGGATGTGCTTTCCTGGATGGCCTTGATGGCGTTGCCCACATCGTTGGTGGAGGCCATGGTTTTTTCAGCCAGCTTGCGCACTTCGTCGGCCACCACAGCAAAGCCTCGTCCGGCTTCGCCCGCGCGGGCGGCTTCAATGGCCGCGTTCAGGGCCAGCAGGTTGGTCTGATCCGCAATATCCGAGATAACGCCCATGATACGGGTGATGTCCTGGGCATGCTCATTGAGCTGGGACATGTCTTCCTTGAGTTCCAGAGAGAGCTGATGCACCTGCTCGATGCTGTGCACGGCCTGTTCCACCACCTGGGCCCCGGCTTCGGCCTTCTGCTTGGTTTCGGCTGAAGCCTGGGAGGCCGAACCCGCGTTTTTGGCCACTTCCTGCACAGTGGCGTTCATTTCGTTCATGGCTGTGGCCGCTTCGGAAAGGCGCTGCGCCGATTCCGCCGCGCCGCGATCCGACTGCTCAATCTGGGCCGAAAGCTGGGTGGAGGCCGAGGAGACCACGCTGCCCACCTGCTCCAGCTTGTCAGCCGCTACGAGCATGGCTTCGGTCTTGGCCTGGGCCTGCCTGCTGGCGGCCTCGGCCTTCTCCATGGCTTCCTGAGCCTTGGCCGACTGCTCCCTGGCGTTTTCCGACTCGCGCTGGGCGTTTTCAATGTTCGTCTTCAGGGCAGTGACCATTTCCACAATGGAACCGTAAACGCCCACTTTTTTGCTGCCGTCGTCAATGTCGTAATCGCCTTCCACCACGCGGTGCGCAACGGAGTTGAGCGCGCCGGGGTCCTTGCCCAGCTGGCGCATGGTAGTGCGCACGATAAACCAGGTCAGGGCCACGGCGATCAATATGGCCCCGACGATCAGAACAATGCTGGTCATACGCGAAGAATCGTACATGGCGTCGGTTTGGGCGTCGATCTGTTGGGTGACGTCCTGGAGCGTTTTGACCATCTCATCCAGAGCCGTGCTCATTCTTACATACTGCGCCATTGATTCGCCCTTCAGGGCCGTAATGGCTTCCTCGGTGCGCAACTGGGTCGAAAGGGCGACCACCTCTTTGGATTCTTCCCTGTACGCCTCCCGGGCCGCCAGATAGCTCTGGAAGACTTTCCTGACTTGCGGCCTGATGATCAGGCCTTCAATGATTTTGATGCTTTCCGCGATCTCCTTTGCCAGGTTCTGCATATTTGCTTCATGCTCCCGCATATCCGCCGGCTGGGTGGCGTAGATATGCCGGTTTTCCGCCAGGCGGTATTCCGAAGCCGCGTTGTTGAGGATGCCCACCTGCTCTTCCAGGGGAATCTGGCGCTCGATCAGTTCCGCGGACACATCGTTGAGTTTGGCCATCTGCTGAAGCAGATAGATGCCCAAGCCTGCGATCAGGATAACCAGAACCCCCATGCTCAACGTAAGTTGTGTCGACAGCTTCATGAACAATCTCCTTTCTGAATGCGGGCTATGCCGCAAGGTTAAGATATCTTTTGCGCATCACGAAAAAAGCCGCGCGCTCAGCCCGGAGACCTGGGGCAATCGCGCAGCCTGGGCACAACGCAAGAAGAACAGGGAATACGCCGCCACTCTCTCTCGCGCGCGGCGGGCAAAGCCCTGCCGCAACGGCCCTCCAGGCCGGGCAGACCGGGAACGTGCTGCAAAGAAGGCGTAGAAAACATAGAGTAGTGCGAGTGCATGGCCTTTCCCTGAAAAAAATTCCCGGCGCAGGCGCGGGGCCAAAAAACGGCAAAATGTGTCGCGCCGCCCGATCATGCGGAGATGGAAGTACTTATCGGTACTTCGTTTATTATCTTAAGTCCAGAAGCTATTTTTTATTCAAATTGGGCGGATACGCTTGTCATTTGCGAAACGCCCGCTCCGGTTCAAAGGGAAATTGCCCTGAAAAAAACCGGCCAGGACGCAGACTTTGCAAGCCGCCCGGCCCCTTGTCAAGCACGCGCCGCTGCCGGAAATTTTTTTCTTGCCTATCCTCACGATGTGGTGCAGGATTTCTTCACCCCCCCAGTAGAGTGGCCCGCAGCCGTCCTGGAGCGTTGCGCTGATTTCATGAGCAAAACGCTCTAGAGCAGATTACCTTTGACTTTTTCTAAAAGTCAAAGGTGGCATTCAGGCAAAAAACGCGGTTTTCGCCTGAATGTACGCAGTGTTGCGGCGGTTGCCGCTTTCGCGTCAGCAGAGCATTTTCAAAGTGAAAATGCTCTAAACGGTTTCGGCGCTTCTCGGATTCGGCAGATCCGGGAGCGGTCGCGCGCCTGGCAGGCCGCATGCTTCCCGTGCTCCCTGTGCCGGTTGCGCATGGCCTGAGCGGCAAAATCCTGCCGGTTCTGTACTGTAGAGCGCGGCGTTCCGTTCCGGAACGCGGCAAGCCTGAAACGTACGCTCATTCTTACCCTGAAATCTGTGCCGTTGTTGTGACGGTCGGCTGTTGCGCGGGCAAGCGCAGGCCTGTGCGCTTGTTATGCGCGTTGCTTTGCCGCAGCGGCTGCCGCGGCGGTCGCCGGGCCCGTGCCGGGACGCGGCAAGCCTGCCCCCCTCCGCAGGGGGAGCATTTCAGAAACAGTGAGGGAGAAAGCGTATGTGCAGAATAGGTTCCATCAAGAGCAAAACCCCGGTGCATCCTTCCGTGGCGCTCAATCTCATGCTGCCGCAGCAGGAAGGGCACGACAATTCGGGCTTTGCCCTGGTCATGCAGGATCTGGACGGCGTGTTCGGCCACTACAAGGACAAGCCCCTGCTTTCGCTGGCCTGCACGCCCCAGGGCGTGCAGCTGGTCAACGATTATATGGAGGAAAAAGGCTTCGTGCAGGTGGCGCAATGGGTTCCGGACGTGGACAGACAGCCCGGCCTGAAGATTGAAGCCATGCCGCGGTATATCTTTCGCAATTACGAGTATCCTGAAATTTACCGCTACCGCAGCCCGGAGGAGCGCGAGGATCTGCTTTTGGACACGCGCCTGGCCCTGCGCGGCCTGCTGGACGAGGGCAACAACGGCTTTGTCTATTCGTTCTGGCCCGACGTGCTGACCCTCAAGGAAATCGGGGACCCGGCGGATATCGCGGTCTATTTCCGGCTCTGGAATGACGACGGCCGCCTTACGGCCCGCAATATTCTGGCCCAGTGCCGCCAGAATACCAATTACGACATTGTGCGCTACGCGGCGCATCCTTTCTTTTTGCAGGGCTATACGCTCTGCGCCAACGGCGAGAACACTTTTTTCACCAGGAACAAGGAATTTCAGAAATCCCTGCACAGGGGCTACATCGGCTTTGAGTCAGACTCGCAGAATTTTCTGTATACCCTGCATTATGTGCTGCATGAACTGCGCTGGCCCATCAGCTATTATAAGCATGTGATCACGCCCTTGCCTTTTGTGGAGGTCGAAAAGCGCCCGGATCGCAAGGTGCTTGAGCTTATCCGCGAATCCCTGACGCATCTGGAAATCAACGGCCCCAACGCGATCATCGGCCTGTTGCCCGACGGGCGGATGATCGCCTGTTGCGACTCCAAAAAACTGCGGCCCCTGGTGCTGGGCGGCGACGACGACATGCTGGCCGTATCCTCGGAAGTCTGCGGCCTGAACGCTGTTTTGCCGCGCCGCGACGCGGCGCGCGACATCTACCCGCATGAGCGGGAAATGCTGGTCATTGACAACGATCTGGCGGTGCGGCGATGGAATCAGTAAAAACCCAGGATTTGGGCATCAACGATCTGCCCTGGAAGATCGAGTACCATGCGCAACGCTGCACCATGTGCGGCAGTTGCGTGGCGGCCTGCACCTTCAATGCCATTGAGGTCCACGTTTCGCGCCGCAGCGTGACGGTCTCGCGCAAGGCTTTTCCCGAGCCCGCGCCCGAACATCTGGCCCGGCCCGTGATCAGGCAGAAGGCCGACATCGGGCACGCCTGCGTGGGGTGCGGCATGTGTGAGAAAATCTGCCCCAATGCCGCCATCCGGCCGGTACGCAACCCCGATAACCGCTTTTCCCTGCTGGCCCGCGCGCAGGGGCCCATCAAGCGGGGCGGCCGCAGCAATCTGGCCATGCCGCGCACCCTGGACGCCATCGTGGTGGGGCGCATCAGCCAGATGACCGATCCGGCCCTGGATTCGGAGCGGCATACCTTTGACATCCGCGCGCCCCTGGGCCGGGTGATGCTGGCCCGGGAGCTGCCCCTGAGCGTGGACGGTCACAGTCTGGTGCTCAGCGGGCGCACGCCGCCGGTGCGCTGGATTTATCCGGTCATTTTCAGCGATATGAGCATCGGCGCATTGTCCGCCAGGGCCTGGGAGGCTCTGGCCCTGGCCACGGCGTATCTTAATGAAAAATGCGGCCTGCCCGTGCGCATGAGCTCGGGCGAGGGCGGCATGCCCGGCAAGCTGCTGGAGTCCGGGCAGCTCAAGTACATGATTTTGCAGATCGCGTCCGGGCATTTCGGCTGGAACCGGATTGTGAAGGCCCTGCCCAGAATGAAAACCGACCCTGCCGGGGTGCTGATCAAGATCGGCCAGGGGGCCAAGCCCGGCGACGGCGGTCTGCTGCCCGCGGCCAAGGTTGCGCCGCATATCCAGGCCATCCGGGGCGTGCCCAAGGCCACCCTGCATTCGCCGCCCAACCATCAGGGGCTTTATTCCATTGAGGAGTCGGTGCAGAAAATGCACCTCTCGCTCAACGCGGCCTTCGGCTTCCGTGTGCCCGTGGCCATCAAGTGCGCGGCCTCGGCAACTTCGGTCTCGGTCTACAACAATCTGCTGCGCGATCCCTACAGGATTTGCGGCGGCTTTTTTCTGGACGGCATCCAGGGCGGCACGGGCGCGGCCAATGAGATCTCGCTGGAGCACACCGGCCATCCCATTGTCTCCAAGCTGCGCGACTGCTATCAGGCCGCCGTGTCTCAGGGCTTGCAGGGGCAGATCCCGCTCTGGGCGGGCGGCGGCATCGGCATGAGCGGCAATGCGGCGGCCGACGCCTTTAAAATGATCTGTCTGGGCGCCAACGGCGTGATCATGGGCAAGATCCTGATCCAGTTGCTGGGCTGCGTGGGCAACGAGCATGGCCGCTGCAACGCCTGCAACAGCGGCAAATGCCCTACGGGCATCTGCACCCAGGATCCGCGCCTGGTCAAACGCCTGGACGTGGATCGGGGCGCGCAGAACATTGTCGACTATATGCTGACCTTTGACGCGGAGCTGCGCAAACTGCTCGCCCCGGCGGGCAACAGTTCCCTGCCGGTGGGGCGGTCCGACGCCCTGGTCTCCACAGACAAGGCCGTGGCGGACAAGCTGGGCATTGCCTATGCCTGCTAGTGGTAGCGGCATCATTGCGTGGATGCAGATACGAAGAAGGAGAAAACCATGCTGCGCGTAAGCACGGTGCACAATCACGAACGCATGTCCACCCAGGATCTGCTCTTGTCCGTTGAGGCGGCGGTGGAGCGGGGCGAGACGGAATTTTACATTGAGGCTTCGGGCCAGCACGACATCGGCGGCCCGCTTTGGAACAGGGACGGCAAAAAGCTGACCTTCACGGTCAGCAATCCGGGCCAGCGCGTGGGCTCCATGTGCCTGCCCGGCACGGAAGTGCTGGTGCAGGGCCCGGCCCCTGCCGACGTGGGCTGGTTGAACGCCGGGGGGCGCATTGTGGTGCGCGGCGACGCCGGGGACACGGCCGCCCATTGCGCCGCGGCCGGCAAGATCCTCATCGGCGGCCGCGCGGGCACGCGCTCCGGCTCGCTGATGAAGCACGATCCGCTCTATGAGCCGCCCGAGCTCTGGGTGCTCAAGAGCGTGGGCAGTTTTTCCTTTGAGTTCATGGGCGGCGGCAGGGCCGTGGTCTGCGGCTGGGAGTGTGAGACGCTGCCTTCGGTGCTGGGCGAGCGGTCCTGCGTGGGCATGGTGGGCGGCGTGATCTATTTTCGCGGGCCTGTGGGCTCTCTGCCGCCGGAAGTGCGCGTCAGCCAGCTGGATGAGGCGGACAGGGAATATCTCAAGGCCGGGCTGGATGATTTTCTGATCGCCATTGACCGGCCCGAATTGCGCAAAGATCTGGCGGTCTGGCAGCACTGGCAAAAAATCACGCCCCTGCCGTTCCAGGAGCGCGAAACCAGTGAAGCGCCGAGCCTTGCCCGCTATCGCGCCGAGGAATGGGTCAAAGGCGGCATTTTCAGCGATGTCTGCGCCGACGACTTTGCGGTCAACGGTCTGGTTGCCCGCGGCGACGGCCGCCTGCGCGTGCCTGTCTGGGAAAATGCGCGCTTTGCCGCGCCCTGCGAGTTTCATTGCCCGGCCGCCATCCCCAGCCAGCGCCGTTTCAACCTGCTGCGTGACGGCAGGCTTGAAGAGGCATACCGCCTGGTGCTTGACTATACGCCCTTTCCGGGCTCGGTCTGCGGCAGCGTCTGCCCCAATCCCTGTATGCAGGGCTGCACGCGCGGCAGCCTGGACAGCCCGGTGCAGATCAACAGGCTGGGCGCCTGTTCCGCGGATGTGCAACTGCCCCGGCCCCGAAAGCGCGGCAACAGGCATCCGGGCGTGATCGGCGGCGGCGTGGGCGGCCTTACGGCCGCCTGGCAACTGGCCCGCCTGGGGCACGAGGTCACGGTCTACGAAGCTGACGCCCGCATGGGCGGCAAGCTTGAGCAGGTCATTCCACGCCAGCGTCTGGATCATGATCTGCTGCTCAGGGAACTCAGGCGCATTGAGGACATGGGCGTGCATTTTGTGACCAATTACCGCGTGGACGCCGCGCGCTTCACAGAGCTGCGCCAGAAGCACGACGCCCTGATCCTGGCCACGGGCGGCCATCTGCCGCGCATTTTCCCCTGGCCGGGCCATGAAAGGAGCATCGGCTGCCTGGATTTTCTGAAGGCCGTGAACCGCGGCGAAAGGCCCCCCGTGCCGCAAAGCGTGGTGGTCATCGGCTGCGGCAACGCGGGCATGGACGCGGCTGCCGCGGCCTTTGCCCTGGGCGCGCGCCAGGTGACCTGCATCGACGTGCAAAAGCCCGCGGCCTTTGCCCATGAGATCGCCCACATCGAAAGCCTGGGCGGCAAGCTGCTCTGGCCCGTGCAGACCAGAGAAATCACGGACAGGGGGGTGATCGCCCAGGACGGCAGGCTGATCCCCGGCCAGATGGTGATCGTCGCCGTGGGCGAGTCGCCGGATCTTTCCTATCTGCCGGAGGGGGTGGAAAAATTTCGCGACTGGCTTGCGCCCGGAGCGGATCTGAGCGTTATGGACGGCGTGTTCGCGGCGGGCGACGTGATCAGGCCGGGCTTGCTGGCTCACGCCATCGGCACGGGCCGTCAGGCCGCGCTGGCCGCGGATGCCTGGCTGCGCGGCGAAAGGCGGCCGCCCGAGCAAAGGCAGCCTGTGCCTGCCGCCCGCCTGCACACGGCCTATTTCACTACATGCCATAGGGCGGATCTGCCCGCGCCCCGGGAGGATTTCACGCGTTGCCTCAGTTGCGGCACCTGCCGGGATTGTAAAATGTGCCTGACATCCTGCCCGGAAAAGGCCATTGACCGCAGGGAATTGGCCTCAGGCGCTTTTGAGTATGTCTCGGAGCCCGGGCGCTGCATCGGCTGCGGCATCTGCGCGGGTGTCTGCCCCTGCGGCATCTGGAGCATGCGCGCCAACGCGGAACTGTGTTAGAGCATTTTCAAAGTGAAAATGCTCTAAGATACGCCGGAATATGGAGGGCATAGGCCAATTCTGCTCCGGCCATCCAGGGCTGCCGCAGAAGATGCGGCAGCCCTGGATGGCCGGAGAGCCCCAAACCGTCTTGCGGCTGCACGCTCAGGCTTTGGGCGCGGCAGGCGCGCCCTGCCTTACTCCGTGAGATCCGCGTCGCGCCCGAAGGTTTCGTAAAAGGCCTTTTCCGCCTGAGAGTCGCCGATGAGATACATTTCATCGCCCTCCTCAAAGACCTGATCCGGATCCGGGTTGATGTGCATCGTGCCGCTGGCGTCGCGCAGCGCCAGCACGCTGCAATGCGTGCCGCTGCGGATGCCGCTGCCCATGAGCGCCTTGCCGGCCAGGCTTTTGCCCACGGTGCTGCGGAAGATGTTCAATCCTTCATTGACCATCAGCACTTTGCCCGGCGAGAGCAGGTTGATGATGCTGTTGGTGACCATAGAAGCCAGCGACAGGACCAGATCCGCTCCGGCCGCGTGCAGAATGTTCACATTGCGATCCAGGGTGGCGCGGCTGATGATCTGAATATCCGGGCGCAGGCGGCGGCAGTACAGGGTCAGATAGATATTGGTGTCATCGTCGTGCGTGGTGATCAGCACCGAAGGCGCAGTGCGGATGCCCGCCTGCTCCAGCACCCCCAGATCCGCCGCGTCCCCGACAATGAGATGATTTCGGGCAACGCCGCTTTTGAACTTTTTGTCCACGATGCGGTATTCGCGTTTACTGGCCGCCAACTGCCGGGCCGCGGCCTGGCCAACCCGCCCGCAGCCCAGGATCACTACAGGGGCTTCGTTGGCGTCTTCCGTTCCTGAAGCGCAGGGGCCGAGCAGAAGATCCACGGCCGTGATCTGCCGTCTGGTTCCCGCAATCACCATGACCATTGTGTCCGTGAACACGGTATCCGGCGCGGGAAGGACAAACTTGCCCCGCTCCCACAGCCCGACCACGTTGGCCCCTGTGGCTTTGCGCAGGCCGCACTCACGCAGGGATTTCCCCACCAAAGGCGTGCGCATGACCGGGGCCTCGGCCACCACCAGCTTGTTATAGCGGCTGATCACGCTGGAGCGCGCCCTGGCGTTGAGCACGCGGCGCGCCAGCGCCTCGCCCAGCAGTTTGTGAAACTGGTACACATGCGTGCTGCCCGCCAGAAGCAAAATATCAATGGCGTCATCGCTCTGGGCGCCGACCACGATGGGCGCCTGCGCGTCCACGTCGCGGGCCGTGAAAACAATGCTGGTATTGCGCATGTCGTTGTCCAGGGCCACCAGCATGGCGGCCTGGGGCAGCCGCAGATTGCGGTAAACTTCGCTGTGATCATGCTCGCCCACCACCGCGTCGTAGCCCTGATCCAGCAGTTCCAGGGTGGTGGGGCTGTCGTGGCAGAGCAGCACGCAGCGCGCGCCGTAATTTCTCAGATCGTCCACCAGATTGAGCGCAATGGGGCTGGCGTTGACCACAATGATATGCCCTTTGGCGTCCTGAGGAATGGAGCGGGGCGTGTGCCCTTTTTTTTGCGCTTCCAGCCACGGCGCGTAAAAAAACTGGATAAAGGTGAACGGCAGCATGACCAGCAGCAAAAAAACGCCGGACATGAGCACCACAATGGAAAATATGCGCCCCAGATCCGAGGTGAAGGTAATATCGCCGAAGCCCAGGGTGGACATGACCGTAAGGGTCCAGTAAACGCCGGTCACCCAGGTATAGCTGCGGCCCTCATACTGCATGATGAAGTGAAAAAGAATGCTGTACAGGACGATAAGCCCCACCAGCATGGCAAAAAAACGCAGCAGAAATTCTATGTTGCGGCGTGTGCTGCGCTGCTGCATGAAAAGAGCGATTTGTGAGGAAATAAATTTCATCGTATTTTTATCAGGAAAGGGCTTGCACTCTCAAAGATTGCGTTCTTCAATCCCGCTTCGGGCTGCCGGAGCTTTTTTGCTTGGCGGCGCGGTAACGGGCTGCAAGCCGGGCACCACGTCCTGCACCACAGTGGGCGGAGCCAGAGGATCCGCCGCGGCGCGCTCAATGACTTTGCTGTCGCGCACATACAGGTTGCAGGCCAGGCCGAAGCATTCGTACACAGCGGCAACCGTGCCCTTGAGCGGCTCGCGCTCATGGCGCGGCGGGGGCACCAGCAGATAATAGGTGCGGGTGCGGCCGCCGTTTTTGGGCTCCGCCAGGCAAGAGACGATCCATTCGTCCTGGCCGTCGTTGTTCCAATCGGCAATGGCAATCATAGTGAGCGTGAGTTTCCGGGCGGGCTGGTCTATGCTGAAGCCGTTGGGCCAGTGTTTGACCCGGCCTTGCGGCTGGAGCGCGGCAAAACTTTCCCCCGGGAAGACGTCTCCGGCATCGTCGAGCATAAACGCGGGCGAAAGGCGGCGGAAAAGCGTTTCTCCGTAATCGCTGAAGCCCGCCAGAGAAAAGGAGGCCAGATAGGAGCCGTCATTGTCCAGCAGTCCGCGAGCCTGAAGTTCGTGCCGCATCTGCCGGGCCATGCGGATGAATTGATCTTTTTCCACCACGACCACGGGCCTGGTGGCACAACCGAAAAGCAGGCCGCCCAGGCAGAGCAGAGCGGCAAGGCGCATGATGAACATAGTCTCTCCTGTGGCGAGTTCCGCCGGGCTTTGTATGGCCGAACGGTCCCGCAAGCCCTGCCTTTGTATGCGTCCGCGGGCGACTTGTAAAGGCAGGCGGCCTGCATATCTGGTACAATATCTGCATATTTCTTGAATGCGGGATCTTTTGGCGGCTTGATGCAGCGAGGTTTTTATGGCGGAATCACTCTATCTGGAAATGCCGGCGCGGAAAAAATCCTTTGCGGCGCGTTTGTTGCGGCTGCCTGTGCTCATGAGCGCGTTGGCGGCGCTTTTGCTGGGCCTCTCCTGGTGGTGGCTGGCAAGCGGCCGCGTCGACAGCGTCTGGGGTATGCTGGACGGCATGATTTACACGGTTTCCCCGGATTTTTCAGGCCGCCTTGCGGAAATCAATGTGCGCGAGGGGGAGCGTGTGGAGGCGCGCCGGCCTGTGGCGCGCATGGACGCCGACGCTTTTGCCCGGCAGTTGCGCCGGGCCGGGCAGGAGGCTGCCGGGCTGCGGCCGCCGGACATGGAGGAAACCGCGGCCCGGGTCAAGCAGGCTCAGGAGGCGGAAAAAGACATGGTTCTGCGGCTTGCCCAGGCCCGTCATGAAGAAGAAGCCATGCGCGCGCAGCGCGATGAACGCGTGGCCGAGCATGTCCGCGCCCAGCTCGCTTTGCGTTCGCTGGACAGCCAGGGCGGCGAGCGCATGGTGGGAAAATCCCGCTACGCAACGGCCCGTCGCGCTGAAGCAGAAGCCCGCGCCCGCATGCAGAGCGCAAAGGACGAATTTGAGCAGGCCAGCAGGGTGCGCGCGGCTCTGGATCAGGAATTGGGCCGGGTTCGTGATGAAATACTCAGGGCCAGGCAATGGGCCTCCCGCAACCGCTATGCCCCTGCCGGGCCGTCCGCGGAACCCCTGCCCGCGCAGGTGGACGACAGGCTCTACGCGCCTGTAAGCGGACGTGTGCTGCGCGCGCTTGCCGCGCCCGGGCACATGCTGCAACGCGGCGATCCGGTTATGCTGATTTTGCCTGAGGGTTCGGACCGGTCGCAGGCTTTTTGGGTCTTGGCCTATTTTTCTTTGGAGTCGCAGCAGAATATCAAAGTGGGGCAGACCTGCGACGTGCGGCTGACTGCCGAGGGCGAAACGGTGCGCGGCCAAGTGGCCGAAGTGCTTGCGCCGCAGCCCCTGCCCGCCGGACAATCGGCAAAAGCCACGGCACAGGCGGACAAAACGGCATTCACCGGAGCAGCGCTTTTTTTGCCTGCCCGCATAACCCTTGCCGATCTGCCCGCGGATACCCCCATGCCGGGCAGTCCGGCTTCCTGCGTGGTGAAAACGCGCAGCATTTTCGGCTTCAGCGGTTTTTAGAGCATTTTCACTTTGAAAATGCTCTGCTGACGCGAAAGCGGCAGCCGCCGCAACGCGGCGTACATTCAGGCGAAAACCGCGTTTTTCG
>NZ_JAAKEH010000045.1:0-24361 GCF_011039095.1 Desulfovibrio sp. ZJ200
AAAATGCTCTGCTGACGCGAAAGCGGCAGCCGCCGCAACGCGGCGTACATTCAGGCGAAAACCGCGTTTTTCGCCTGAATGCCACCTTTGACTTTCATAAAAAGTCAAAGGTAATCTGCTCTAGAACATTTTGCTTTTGAAATTATCCAATTTCAAAAGCGGCGCTGCCATCATTTCGCGTCCAGGCTTCAGCCGTTGCGACGAAGGAAGCTACGGATGAAGACAGCAACTGGTTACTGCGGCAGCCAGCCAACGCAACCGCTGTCGCTATCCGTACGCAAGCAAAGCTTGCTAACGGCTACCGCAACGCGGTCTGGACGCTCATTCGGCGCGGGCGTCCGCTCCCGCGGCCGCCAGAGCAATTTCAAAGTGAAATTGCTCTATAACAGTTTTTGCAGTGCCCAGCCGTGCTCTTGCGCGGCTGCCTCGGTTTTTGGGCCGCCCAGCACGCAGACGGCGCCCTGGCGCAAGCTTGCCAGCACATCCGCGAACTGGCGGAAGTGTTTTTCGGTGGTGCCCAGGATTTCCTCCCGCATTTGCGCGCGGGCCTCGTCCGTGTCGTTGGTCAGCCAGCGCGCCAGGGACTGGGCGCCCTTGGCGTCGGGCAAAAGATAACTGTCCAGATCCCCGATGGCCCCCACAATGGCACGGGTCAGTTGCTCCCTGTCCGGCGTGAAGCCGCGCAGAAAGTCGGCCATGCCGTCAAACGCGGCCAGGGTTTCGTCCACGTTGGGATCGCGGTAGGAGGCGCAGACCAGGGTGCCGCCCAGGCGATCCAGATTGCAGAAGGCCCCGTAAGCGCCGCCGCGCACGCGCACCTGTTCCCACAGGTGGCCCATGCGCAGATAACGCAGAATCACGCTGGCCGAGCCGTGGTAGACATAGCCGTGATTGTAGAGATTGGCGGCCTTGCCCACATAGTTGATGCGGGCCGGCGCCAGAAATGCCTCGCCCGCGGGCAGATGCAGGGGCGCCGTAAGGCGCGCGTCGGGCGTGGCCGTGGCCGCCCGCTCGGGCAGGGAGGCCAGCAGGGCCCGGGCTTTGTCCCGGGCCGCCGCAAGCCCGGGGGCTTCGGCCGTGCAGTCGAAGATCGCGCCGCTGCGGGCAATGATCAGGCCGCGTAACTCCTCCAGATCGGCCAGCAGCGCGTCGGGCTCCTTTTCCAATTGTTCCAGCAGGCCGCGCACCGAAGCCAGGTAGCTCAGGCCCGAAGTGCGTTCCGCCAGGGCGCCGGCACCGGTGAAATGCGCGCGCAGCCTGGTGCTCACGGCGGCATGCCCGGCGGCCTGCAAGCCGTGCTCCAGGCGGGCCTTGCCTTCCAGAAGCATCTGTTTGAGACGTTCGCGCGCCACCTCCGCATCGCGCAGCGGCTCCAGAAGAATTTCATGGAAGATGTCGAAAAGATCCGGGATCTTGTCGTAAACCGCCTTGCCCGCCAGGATCAGGTAGCTGAGGGTTTTGCGCTCGCCCCTGGTGGTGCCCAGCAGCGGCTCGGCGCCCACGCCGCCGGTCTTGGCCGCCATGTATGCGCCCAGTTGCGTGAAGTCACGCCGGGCCGTGCCCAGTTCCGTAAGAGAACGCGCAAAAAGCGGCAGCAGGGCGATCAGGCGTTCGGGCACCTGCTCCAGCGGCAGGAGCAGACTGGCGTAGGCAATGCCCCGCGTGGGCAGCTCATGGCTCAGTGCGGCTTCCGGGATCTGATCGAGCCGGCGGGGAATGGACGCGTTCTCCCGTGGCAGATCGCCGAGGCCCAATCCGGGTATGGAAGCCAGGGCTTCGGCACTGTCCGGCGTGGTCTGGGCCTCTTGCAGGCGGCGGGTTTCCTCGCTCAGTTCCCGGCGCTGCTCCGGCCCGGCCGCAGCCTGCACGGCGGCCAGGCGGGCGGCCTCGGCCTCTTCCCGGGCCCGGCCCAGGCTGGCGTCCGGCAGCAGAACCACCGTGGCCCTGTGCGCATTGTTCAGAAACCAGTCCCTGATGGCCTGCTCAAAGACTTTCTCGCCCCTGGCCAGACGTTCCTTAAGGGCCGTGAGCGGCGCTTCCCAGGCCAGGGGGGCCAGCGGGTCGCCGCCGTACAGCCAGGTGGAGAGCGACTGGATCATGGCCGCCAGCCCGCGCGGAAAGCGCCCGGAATTGTTTTCGCGGTAAGCAAATTCCACGCTGTTCACCGCCGCTTCCACGGCTTCGGGGTCTATGCCCTGCTCCGCCAGTTCCGCCAGAACCTCGAAAATCAAAAGCTCGGCCTTTTGCACGTCATCCGGGGCCACGCCTTTAAGACCAGTGGAATAGTACATCTGGCGCAGATCTGTTTCCAGGCCGCAGCCCGTGGTGTCCTCGCCCAGGCCGGAGCTGATCAGGGCCTTGCGCAGGGGCGAGCCGGGCAGACCTTCCAGAATATGCTCCAGCATTTCCATGAGCAGGGCCTGGCTCACGTCGCCCCGTTCGCCCAGCAGCCAGTTGATGGTGAACAGGGCGCGTGTTTCGCCTTCTGCCGCGGCATAGGGCACTTCCAGCAGGCGCGGCGTGTCCAGCCGCGGTTGCAGGGGCACGGCAGCATTGGCGGGCCGGGCCGCATAGCCGCGCAGGGCAGCGTCAAGCAGGCGCAGGCGTTGCTCTTCCGGGTCGTCGCCCCAGAAGAAAAAACGGGCGTTGCTCGGATGATAATAGCGGCTGTGGAAATCGCAAAAGGCCGCATAGGTCAGATCCGGGATATGCTCCGGGTTGCCGCCGGAATCCAGGCTGTAGAGCGTGTCCGGGAACAGGGCCTGCTGACTCTGCTCCGCCAGCACTGAATCCGGCGAGGAATACACGCCCTTCATCTCATTATAGACCACGCCCTTGTAGCTCCAGGGCCCGTCGGGCGTTTCGGCTTCCACATGCCAGCCTTCCTGGCGGAAGATGTCCTCGCTGATCCGGGGGTGGAAGACCGCGTCGATGTAGACGTCGATCAGGTTGTAAAAATCCTGCAGATTGGCGCTGGCCACAGGGTAGCAGGTCTTGTCCGGAAAGGTGAAGGCGTTCAGAAAGGTTTGCAGCGAGCCCTTGAGCAGCTCCACAAAGGGCTCCCTGACCGGATACCTGTCGGAGCCGCAGAGCACGGAATGCTCCAGAATGTGCGCCACGCCCGTGGAATCCGTGGGCGGCGTGCAAAAGCTCACGCCGAAACATTTGTTTTCGTCCGCAGTACTCACGGAGAGCAGTTGCGCGCCTGTTGCATCATGTTGCCAGAGGCGGGCCGTGCCGCCCACTTCCGCCATGTCCCGCTCCGTGAGCAGGGTAAAGCCGTGTTTATTCATAAAATTCATATCCTTGTGTCGTCGCTGCCGCTTGTCGGCCGCATGTCTTGTCAGGTGCTTGCGGCATAACTATATGTAGTGCGCGCTTTTTTGAAAAGAGCCCCCGGCCTCGCCCGGCCCGGCGCAAAAGCAGGAGAATCCCGCATGGCGCATCTGGTGCGTTTTTTGATTGTCTTTTTTCTGGTGGATGTTTTGTCCCGCAATCCCGTGGCGGCCCGCTGGCTGGGCAAATTGCGCGACCTGGAAGCCGCGGCCGGACGCTATGCCTGGCTTGCGCCTCTGGCGCGCCTGATCTGGCGGCTGGGGCGGCGCGCGCTCAGGCGTCGTTTTGCCGCGGGCGTGTAAACCGCAGGCTCGCATAGCGTCCGGGCTCCCCAGAGAGAAGATCCTCTCACAAGCCGCAGCGGCAAAACCGATGACGCTCGCGGGCGGGCAGGTGCAAAGCAGGGCGGCGGCTCCACCGCCTTGAACACTGTAAAACGGTTGGGACGCCAAAAGCCGCAACGTCGCGAAACGACGTTGCGGCCGAAAAAGCCTGGACAAGAAAAAGGGATGCTACCCTTCGCTCTTGACCTTGGACTTGGTCATGGCAAGGCCGACGCCTTCAAAGAGTTCAAAAATGGCAAAGCCGTACCAGAGCGTGTACAGCACATAAAAGATCAGCATGCCGCTCATCAGCCAGATATGTTCGGATACTTTGGCCGGGAGCACGCTGTAGAAGTTGTTGCCCGGCTCAATGGCCCGGCGCACAACCTGATCCACCACCTGCGCCTCGCTGATCCGGCGCTCTTTCTGCAATTCCTTGATGGAGGGAGAAAGCAGATACCACCAGGCAGCCGCGACTTTCAGCGCGGGCGCGCCCTCGTATTTTTGCGCAACCGCGGCGGCATTGTTGTGATAAAGAGCGTTCGCGTCGTCTGTGGCCGAGGCCAGAAGCGTGCCCAGATCGCCTCTGAAGCTGACCTTTCCGTCAGCGGCCGTTGCGTCGGCGGCTCCGGATTTTTGCAGCACCATAACGGCCAGGGGAGCCAGATCGGCCTTTTTCAGCTTCACGGTGAGCTGCACTTCCTTGCCTTCCACGCTTTTCAGGCTTTCGCGCACTCCGGGAATGAAGTAGGAAGAGCCTTTGGACAACTCATTGAAAACATTGTCCGCGTATTGCAGGCCGGTCAGGTGATTGCCGCTTTCGTCGCGCATGACAGGCATGAGCAGGACGGCAAAAAGCGCCAGAAAAGAAAGCAGCAGCAGGCTTCCCCGCGCAAAGGGGGCTTTTTCATGAATAAGCATAATCAGGCCTCCCCTCTGAGTTTGCCCAGGTTGGTAAAGAATTTGCCGAACACCCAGATGCCGAAAAAGGCCACCACCACCCAGAAGACCACATTGCCCACTTCTTCAATGGCGCTCACAAGTCCCGGCGACCAGTTGAGCACCTCCATTTCCACCAGCTTCTTGGGCAGCGTGGCGGCGCGGTTGATGAAACCGGCAATGATCGAGATGGCGTAGAAGCCACGGATATGCACGCCCTTGACCACTTTGGTGGTCAGCGCGCCGATCTGGATGCCCAGCAGGGAACCCAGCAGCATGCCCACGGCCAGGGTATAGAAGACGTAGCCGTAAATGGCGTATTGACCGATGGCCGCGAAACCGGCGGTAAAGATGATCTGCAGGATGTCCGTGCCCACGGTGGTCATGGAGGACACGCCGAAGATGTAGACAAACATGGGGAAGGTCACAAAGCCGCCGCCCACGCCCATGATGGCCGCCAGCAGGCCCACAACCACGCCGCCCGCAGCCACGATCCAGCCGGAAATGCGGCGGCCGCCGGGTACGAGATCCTCATCAAAGGTGATCATGGGAGGCACACGCATGCTTTGCAGCCTGATGGAGAGCCCGGTCATGCCCGCGCTGCCGCCGTGCGCGTCCTGGCTGGCGGCATTGGAGCCGCGCGTGGCCTTCAAAAAGTCAAACAGGGCGTAAAAACCCAAAAAGCCCAGCAGCACGGCGTAAATGGTGCTGATGAAAAGCTCGGAGAGCAGGGGATCGAAATTATAGAGGCCTTTGTTGATCGCGCCTCCGATGAAGGTGCCGAGAATGGAGCCCGTCAGAAAAGCGATGGCCAGTTTGGCCGAAACATTGCCCAGTTTCTTGTGCACGGTGGTGCCCATGATCGCCTTGGCGAAAATGTGAAACAGATCCGTGCCTACGGCCAGAATGCCCTTGACGCCCACGGCCATCAGGGCCGGAGTGATGATGAAGCCGCCGCCCGCGCCGATACAGCCGGTAATCAGACCGGCGGCCAGGCCCACGGCAATGGAAGCCAGAAAAATGGTGGTGGTGTAGAAAGCCGGAGCATAGGCGCTTTTGCCCCCCAGCATCTCGTGGTATTCATAAGCTTCGGCCAGACAGCCCGCCAGGATGGGCACGGCCAGGGCCAGCAGTATGAGCAGTTTTTTGCGGTTTTTGAGGATCGAGGTGGAAACCTCAAGATCCCATTTGGCATACGCCATGGAACCGCTCAGAAGAAATTCATACACTTGCCTGCCAAAACGCATACGCTCCTCCCGTGTGATTGTGACCGGCCGCAGCCGTGGGATATGGGTACCGAGAAACGATGGGCGGGACCGTTGCGCCGATTTTGCGGAAACGCATTTTTATGTCTGTAACCATTTGTATTTATTAAAATAAATAATAAGTATCCCGCTACACGTCAGCCCCCAAGGCCCAGATTGGCATATTTTGAGATTTTTGTAAAAGAAATTTATCACGAGCAAGGGAACCCAGAGAGCCGAAAAAAACTGCCATGCCCGCCGCGCGCGTCAGCCGTTGGCGGCTGTGCCGCCTTACGGATGACGACAGCAGAGAGAGGCGCAGGCGAAATGTACTTGCGCCGTGAAGCGCCGGAGCGAGAATTTTTTGCCGGCCGCGTCACTTTCGGGCGAGCCCCGGGCACTGGCCGAAAATCACCAGTTCCAGCCAGTCCAGACCGAAGTCCAGGGCCGCAATGTCGCCCGCGAGGCTGTCTTCCATGACGGCGGCCTGGCGCGCGGCGTCCACGCTCACATGTTCAAAAATGCGCATGTTGGCGATCAGCTCGCGGAATTTGTCGGGCTGGTACAGGCAGAGCACGCTCATGGTCGCCAGGCGCGCCTCCAGGGGTTTGCCCGTGCCCCGAACCAGGGCCATGAGCCGCATGTAGCGATCATTGGCCGCGTTATAGGCCGCAAGCTCCTGGTTTTCAAACCAGGCCGCGGGCGTGCGCTCCGTGCCCTGATCAAAGCCGTGGCAGTGCGGCTCGCGCACCACAAAGAAGCGTTCGGCCACGCCGTCCTTCGCCATTTTCGTGCCGCGCCCCAAGGGGTAGCAGCGGCATGCGCCGGGACGATCCTCATAGATCGAGCAGCCCGCCGGGGTCACAAAGGGGCAGGGTTCGCCCGGCCCCTCCAGCATGCGCAGCAGCGGCAGCGGAAAGCCGGTGTCCGGGAAGGATCGCATTGTGGCGAAGCTCCCCAGAAATTCCTCGCTGCCGAGGCCCAGATGGCGGCGCAGGCGCACCACGTCATAGGGCGTGAGCGGCAGGGTCAGCTCGGCACAGCAGTGATTGAAGCAGGGCACTCCAGGGTGACAGTCAAAACAGAACGTCTCGCCCGGTTTGAGCTCGGGAAGCGTATCCAGAAATTCGCGGCTGGCGTCGTCGTGCACGGGGGCTCCTTTGTTGTGCGCCCTGCGGGCGCGGATGGGCGCCCGTCAGGCGCCGGATATGCGGCGAGCAGCCGCGCGTGCCGCTGCCTGCCGCCATGAAAAGCGGTCTTTCGGGCAACGCGCAGGCAGTGGACGGCCTTGCGCGGCGCAAAGGCAAATGCGCGGGCAAGGCGAACCAGGCCTCCGCGGCAGAAGCCATGCAGGCTGCCCGGGGCGCGGAGCGGGAAAAGCCTGACAGGGCTGCGGGGGAGCGCGGTCAAAAGCGCGGGAAGGCTGTGACATCCCCCGCCGCATACGGCGGGGCGTCAGAGCATTTTCAAGGGAAAAATGATCTAAATCACCTTGTTCAGCGCGTATTCGATGATGCCTTCGGCCCCGGCCTTGCGCAGCCGCGGGATCAGATCGCGCACAATGTCGATCTGGACCACGGTTTCCACGGAAAGCCAGCGCTCGTCGCGCAGGGGGGAAACCGTGGGCGAATTGAGCGAAGGCAGCATTTCCAGGATAACGCTCAGATTGGCGGCCGGGGCGTTCATTTTGATGGCCACAAGATTTTCCGCGCGCAACGCGCCTTGCAAAAGCAGGTTCAGTTGCTCGATCTTGGCCCGTTTGCGCGGATCTTTCCAGGCTTCCTTGTTGGCGATCAGCACGGGATAGGAAAGCATGACCTCATCAATGATTCTGAGGCCGTGCGCCCGGATGGTGGTGCCGGTTTCGGTCACTTCCACAATGCCGTCGGCCAGGCCTTCGACCACCTTGGCCTCGGTGGCGCCCCAGGAATAGAAGACATCCACGTCCACGCCCTTTTGGGCGAAGTAACGCCGGGTCAGGCCTTCCAGCTCCGTGGCGATGCGCTTGCCCGCCAGATCCTCGGCGCTCGTGTACGGCGCATCCCCGGCCACGGCCAGAACCCAGCGGCAGGGCCGGTTGGAGGTTTTTGAATAGACCAGATCCGCGATGCGTTCCACCCGGGCCTCGTGCCCCCGCTCAAAAAGCCAGTCCAGGCCGGTGATGCCCACGTCCAGGACTCCGGCCTCAATGTAGCCGCCTATTTCCTGCACGCGGCAGAGGGAGGCTGTGATTTCGGGATCATTGATGTCCGGAAAATAATTGCGGGCATGCTTGCGGATTTTCCAGCCCGCGCGCTCAAAAAGATTGATAGTGGCTTCTTCCAGCGAACCTTTGGGCACGCCCAGCTTGATGATCGATGCAGTTTCCGCGCTCATGTGGCCTCCCTTAGAGCAGATTACCTTTGACTTTTTATGAAAGTCAAAGGTGGCATTCAGGCGAAAACCGCGGTTTTCGCCTGAATGCACGCCGCGTTGCGGCGGCTGCCGCTTTCGCGTCAGCAGAGCATTTTCAAAAGGAAAATGCTCTAGCCGCCGTAAACTTTTTGGGGATCAAAGATCTGTGGCGAGCACAGGTTCACGCGCCCGTCCCGCCATTCCCGGTAAAAGCAGGAGCGCCGCCCGCTGTGGCAGGCCGCGCCGCCGATCTGTTCAATGAGCAGAAGCAGGGCGTCGCTGTCGCAATCCAGGCGCAGAGCGCGCACTTTCTGCACATGGCCGGAGGTCGCGCCCTTGTGCCAGAGCTCCTGGCGGCTGCGGCTCCAGTAGTGGGCTTCGCCGGTTTCAAGCGTTTTGCGCCAGGCCGCCTCATTCATGTAGGCCAGCATGAGCACCTCGCCGGTCGTCCAGTCCTGGGCCACGGCCGGGATCAGCCCTTTGCCGAAGTCGGGCGCAAAGTCGGGCGGGGGCAGACAGGGCATGCGCAGATTCTCCTTGCGATCGTGTTTGCACGGGCGCGACGCGTGCGGGGTGTTCCGTTGCCCGCGTCGCGCAACGGGCCTGAATCTATCCGCAATCGTGTGCGGACGCAAGCCGGCGGCAGCGCGGCAGGGCAATGCTTTCGCAGCGTCGCAGGGCGCAGGGCACAGCGATCCTTGCGAAAAAATATCGATTATGGCATCCTGCTCCATTAGCGGCAGAGCTGTTTCGCGGATGCGCGAGCGCTGCCGCCGTCGAACGGGCTGTCGCTTTGCCGCAAGGGCGGAAGCCGGCTCAGCCCCAGCCGGGCTTCGGATTCCGGCTCACGGCGCGGTCCGCGCCCGGGCCGCCCATTGCGCAGTGCCGGGAACAAGCCGTATGCCGCTGACACTGCCGCGCAAAAATGTCTGTTTTTGCGCGGGATATATATTTATTCTAGATTCTAGTAAGGCATTCTGCCGCCGGGACGCTTCATGTCTGAAAAAAATTCCGATTCCCCTGTTGATGCGCACGTTGCGGCCGCTGCCGCGCCCGGACACGTTCCCGGGGCCGGAGCGGACGAGCAGCCCCTGGCCGGGATTGCCGTCAGAGAGCCCGAAGACGCCCTGCCGCGGGTGAGCCTGGCCGATCTTCCCAAATCCATGCAGGAGGCCTGCGCGCGTTCGGGCTGGCAAAGCCTGATGCCTGTGCAGTCCCTGGCATTGCCCTACCTGCTGGCAGGGCGCGACATCATGGTTCAGTCCCGCACGGGCAGCGGCAAGACCGGCTGTTATCTGCTGCCCATGCTGCCGCGCCTGGACCCCGGCCTCAAAGCGCCGCAGGCCCTGGTGCTCACGCCCACGCGCGAGCTGGCCGTGCAGGTGGAGCGCGAGGCCGCCGTGATTTTCGAGGGCACGGGCATCCGCACCGTGGCCGTCTACGGCGGCGTGGGCTATAAAAAACAGATGGACGCCCTGCGCGACGGGGCCCAGCTCATTGTCGGCACGCCGGGCCGCGTGCTGGATCATCTGCTGCGCCGCACGCTGGAGCTCAAGGATTTGCGGGAGCTGGTCTTTGACGAGGCCGATCGCATGCTTTCCATCGGTTTTTACCCGGATATGAAGGAAGTGCAGCGCCACCTGCCCAAACGGCGCATCCATACCTGTCTTTTTTCGGCCACCTATCCGCCGCATGTGCTCAAGCTGGCTGCGGAATTCATGAGCGATCCCGCCCTGCTTTCCCTGTCGCAAAAAGAAGTGCATGTGGCCGAAGTGCAGCACCTTTTCTGCCAGGTCAAGCCTATGGACAAGGATCGCGCGCTGGTCCGCCTGCTGGAAACCGAAAACCCGGCCTCGGCGATCATTTTCTGCAACACCAGGGCCAATGTGCATTATGTGACCGGCGTGCTGCAGGGCTTCGGCTACAGCGCCGACGAGCTTTCCGCGGATCTTTCGCAGGTCCGGCGCGAGGCCGTGCTGGACAAGATCCGCAAGGGCCGCCTGCAATATCTGGTCGCCACGGACGTGGCCGCGCGCGGCATCGACATCCCCGCGCTCTCGCATGTTTTTCTGTATGAGCCGCCGGAAGATCATGAAAGCTACATCCACCGCGCCGGGCGCACGGGCCGGGCCGGAGCCGCGGGCACCGTCATCTCCCTGGTGGACGTCATGCAGCGCATGGAGCTGGAGCGCATTGCCAGGCACTATAAAATCGGACTCATGGAGCTGCCGCTGCCCACTGACGACGATGTGGCCACGGTGGCCGGCACGCGCCTGACCGCCATCCTGGAGGCGCGCTACCGCGCGCTGACGGGTCTGGAACGTATGCGCGTGGCCCGCTATGCGGGCCTGGCGCGCGAACTGGCCCGGCAGAGCGAGGAAGAGGATGACGGCCTTTTGCTGGCCATGCTGCTGGATGCCGCGCATCAGCAAAGCCTTCAGGAAAACCGCTTCCCTGACAACAGCCCTGTTGCCGCGGGCCGCAAGCAGGCGGAACGTGCCGACAGCCGCCGCGCCGCCGTGGCGGGCCGGAAGCGTCAGGCAGAGGACGATCCTTCGCCGCGTCCGGGCAAACGCCGCCGCCGTTCCCCGCGGCGGCGCGAAAGCGCCGAGGGCCAGGAAGCGGCGGCCAGAGACAAGGATTGAGCGAAAAGCGTATGCAAAATACAGCGGAAGCCTTTGACGCCGAAAGCGCCGCGCAGGAAGCCCTGGAGAATTTCGCGGCTCTGCTGGAGGACGCGGATTTCACTTCCGAACTGGAGCTCATGGGCATCGGCCGTATGCAGTTTCTGCGCCGTCGCCAGATGCTGGTGGAATGGCGGGGGCTGTACATGGCTCT
The DNA here is from genome assembly GCF_011039095.1 of Desulfovibrio sp. ZJ200. Classification (NCBI taxonomy): domain Bacteria; kingdom Pseudomonadati; phylum Thermodesulfobacteriota; class Desulfovibrionia; order Desulfovibrionales; family Desulfovibrionaceae; genus Desulfovibrio; species Desulfovibrio sp. ZJ200. The sequence continues at coordinate 11,075 of NZ_JAAKEH010000045.1, forward strand.
CTGGCGTCTGGCCCTGGCCAGCTCCTTTCCGCAGGATGCGGAGGACATATTCGAGACCTTTCTGCGCAGCTACCAGGCCACGCACCCCGACAAGGTCAGCGCGCGGATTATGGAGCGCGCCAGGGAATACTGGGGCATGCTCCAGCCCAAGGGCAACAGCGACTTCAGCGATCTGGCCCGGCATCTCGGTTCCTTTTCCAGCCAGGACGAAAAGCAGGCCCGCAGCCTGACGCTCAGGCTTGTGCTGCATATCCGCAAGGCGTACAGGATCATTTTCGACAGGCTTATTTAGAGCGTTTTGCTGATGAAATTAGCTAAACGCCCTGTCAGGGCGAAGCCATGCCCGCCGCATACGATGTGTCAGCCCTGGGTTGAGACAGCGCCGCTCTCGACAGCGGAACCGGCGCAGGGTATGCTGCGGCCCGCAGAGCGGGCATTTCCAGAATGCGCCTGCGGGCCGGGCGGCATGTGAAAAGGCAGAGCCCCGGGCAGCCCCTGCTCCAGGCTTGTTTCAGCGTACTTCCCTATTTTTCGGAATCAACACATACATGCAAATTGTAACTTCCGTGGACGCCCTTTCGTCTCTTGCAGGCGCGGGCGTGACTATCGGCAACTTCGACGGCGTGCACAAAGGGCATCAGGCCCTGATTCTCCGTACCCTGGAAGTCTGCCGGGAGCAGGCCCTGGACTGCGTTGTGCTGACCTTCTGGCCGCATCCGCGCCTGGTGCTTTCGCCGGAGCGGGGCCATCTGCCGCTCACAAGCCGGGAGGATCGCCTGGAGCTTCTGGCCGGGATCGGGGTGCGGCATGTGCTGGAACTTCCCTTTACCCGCGAACTGGCGGCGCTCACGCCCGGGGACTTTGTGCGCCGCTTTCTCCTGCCCCTGAAATTGCGGGAGCTGGTAGTGGGCTATGATTTTTCCCTGGGGCGGGATCGCAGCGGGCACGCGGAGGTGCTGCGCGCCCTGGGCGCACGCTGGGGTTTCGGCGTGGAACAGTTGCCGCCGGTCATTGTGGACGATGCGGTGGTCAGCTCCACGCGCCTGCGGGATCTGATCCGCCGGGGCGACGTGTGGCAGGCCGCGCGGCTTCTGGGCCGTTTTTACGGTTTTTCGGGCCCGGTAGTGCATGGCGAGGGACGCGGCAGCGGTTTGGGCTTTCCCACGGCCAATCTCCTGCCGCCGCCGGCACTGCTGCCCGCCGAGGGCGTCTATGCCGCGCGCGTGCGCGTGGGCCGCTGCGACTATCAGGCCGTGATCAATGTGGGCCGCAAGCCCACCTTCGGCGGGCGCGAGCTGTGCATTGAAAGTTTTTTGCTGGACGCCTCGGAAAATCTCTACGGCCAAAATGTGCGCCTTGAATTTGTGGCCCGGCTGCGCGACGAGCAACGCTTTGCATCCGCGCAGGATCTCAGCCGACAGATCGCGCGCGACGTGGAGGAAACCCGCAGGGTTTTAGCCCAGGCCAAACCGTAATGCCGTGTAACGCTTAGAGCATCGACAGCAAGGATGCAACGGCTGCCGCTTTCGCCGCAGCAGATCGTTTTCACAGTGAAATTGCGCCAAACCGCCGTGCCGCGACCGCGCCCCCGACGCTACGCCCCCACATCTTGAGAGAATCAGGCAATAATCAGGCAGAATTGTATCTACTCCCGGGCCTTGTATCTGTATAGAGTTCGTTACAAAAGAACTTTCAGATAAGGAGAGCCGGATATGCCTCGTTTTGTCCTGTTCTTGTCGTGTTTTTTCCTGCTGTTTGCCGCGGGCAGCGGACAGGCTGCCGCCACCGGGCAGACCGTGACCCGCGCGGGCGCGCAGGCCGCCCTTCAGGGTCCGGAGAGCTTCTTCACCGGCGCTGTGCGGGTTCAGCCGCTGTTTCCGGCCAATGACGCGGTGCATTTTTCCGGGGCGTATGTCACATTTGAACCCGGGGCCCGCACCGCGTGGCATACGCACCCTGCGGGGCAACATCTGGTGGTCGTCTCCGGGGTCGGCCTGACCCAGGCAGAAGGCGGCCCGATCACTGAGATCCGCGCGGGCGACGTGATCTGGTGCCCGCCGCAGGTCAGGCACTGGCACGGGGCCTCGCCGCACGCGGCCATGACCCATATAGCCCTGACCGGAACGCGTGACGGGAAAAATGTGGTCTGGATGGAAAAAGTGACGGATCAGGAGTATAACGGTCGCTGAACGCGCAGCCGGAGGCCCGGGCGCTGTTTCGCCATGCTCTTTTCCCTTGTCTTAGAGCATTTTCACTTTGAAAATGCTCTGCTGACGCGAAAGCGGCAGCCGCCGCAACGCGGCGTGCATTCAGGCGAAAACCGCGTTTTTCGCCTGAATGCCACCTTTGACTTTCATAAAAAGTCAAAGGTAATCTGCCTAGAGCATTTTTTGATTGAACATATTCATTTTCAATCAAAAACCGCTCTCATAGCGCCATTGCCGCCAGCCGGCCGGTGGACAAGGGGACATTGTCTGCGGCGGCTGTTGTTGTGCCAGGCAAAGGGAGCTCCCTGCCGGGCTGCCCCCTGCAATCACCCATGAACGGTTCCCAACTGCGGGGAGGACACGATGAACGGATTTTCACGACGCGGTTTTCTGAAAAGCGGCGCCCTGGCCGCCGGGGCTCTGGCGACAGGCGTGTTTTGGCAGCACGGCCCGGCGTTGGCCGCGCCGCAGGAAAAAGCGCGGGTCTTTTTCAGCAGGGAAATCAGCGCGCAAGCGCTGCAAAAGCTCTATGCGCAGGTCAATCAGGGCATGGGCGGCAAGATCGCCGTCAAATTGCACACCGGCGAGCCGCACGGGCCCAATATCCTGCCGCGCGAGATGGTCAGGGCTTTTCAGGCCACCCTGCCCGAGAGCACCATTGTGGAGTGCAATGTCTTGTATCCCAGCCCGAGACAGAGCACACAAGGTCATCTGGAGACGCTGCGGACCAACGGCTGGACCTTCTGCCCGGTGGACATCATGGATGCGGACGGCGACGTCGATCTGCCGGTGCCCGGCGGCAAATGGCTCAAAAAATTGGCCGTGGGCAAGCATCTGCTGGAATATGACTCCCTGCTGGTGCTCACCCATTTCAAGGGGCACACTATGGGCGGCTTTGGCGGCTCACTGAAAAATATCGCCATTGGCTGCGCTTCGGGCAAGGTCGGCAAAGCCCAGATCCACAGGGAGGGCGACGAGCTCTGGTCCGGCGGCCCGCGCTTCATGGAGCGCATGGTGGAGGGCGGCAAGGCCATAACCACCCACTTCGGGCCGCGCATCACCTATATCAATGTGCTCAGAAACATGTCCGTGGATTGCGATTGCGCCGGAACCAGCGCGGCAAAACCAAGCGCCCCGGATCTGGGCATCCTGGCCTCCACGGACATTCTCGCCGTGGACAAGGCCTCGGTGGACATGATCTACGCCCTGCCCGAAGCGCAGCGGCGAGACCTTGTGGAACGCATTGAAAGCCGCAGCGGCCTGCGCCAGCTTTCTTACATGAAGGAGCAGGGCATGGGCAACGATGCCTATGAGCTGATCACGCTCTGATCCGCCCGGAATCGCAGACGCCCGGCCTTGCGCGGCCTGAATGTGAACCGCGCCTGCGCGCAGATATGGAATATCAGCAAGCGAGGAAAGATATGCGCACCAGAAGCGCGAAGGACACGGGGCTGAACCGGCCCCGCAGAAATCTGCTTAAAGCCGCGGCTGCCGGAATGTTCGCCGGCATGGCGGCCCCGCTGTTGCAGCCCCTGCATCTGGCCCATGCGGCGGAGGGGTCGCTCCACGGCAAAAAAGCCCTGATTGTTTTTTACTCCCGTTCCGGCAACACCCGCGCCCTTGCCCGGCAGCTTCAGACCCTGACCAGGGGCGAGCTTGTGGAACTGGAAACAGTGCAGCCCTATCCCGAAGAATACCGGGCTCTCACGGAACAGGCCAGGCGGGAGCTTGCGTCGGGCTTCAAACCGCCGCTGAAAACAAAGATCAACAATATTCAGGCCTATGATGTGATTTTCGTGGGTTCGCCCAACTGGTGGGGCACTGTGGCCGCGCCGGTCAGGGCGTTTTTATCGGAGTACGACCTCTCGGGCAAAACCGTTGCGCCGTTTATCACCCATGAAGGAAGCGCCCTGGGCAGAAGCATGGCGGACATCAGAACACTTTGCCCCCAGTCCACGGTAGTGGAGGGGCTGGCGGTCAGAGGCAGCCGGGCCGCTTCAGCCCGGGCAGAAACGGTCGCCTGGCTGCGCAAAATCGGCATGAAAGAATAAGAGCCGCAGGGGCGTCGCGCGTTCCGGATGCGTTTTTTTGCCGTTTCTGCCTTGACATACGCCAAAATTTCAAAAAAGCTGTGCCCTGCGCCGGACGCGGCCAGTGCAGACGCACAAGCCGGAGCGCAAAAAGAGAAGGCATGCTGCAAGAAGAGGCTCTTTTCCGCGCAGGCATATACCGCGCCAAAGAAAGGGCTTTGCGGCGGCAAGCTGAAAACGCCCGGGCCTGCTATGATACTGGCGGATTTGCACAATCACACGCGTATTTCCCACGGGGAGGCCTCGGCGGCGCAAATGTACGCGGCCGCCTGCCGCACTCCCCTTGAATATTATGGCTTTTCCGAGCATTCGCCCCTGCCGCCGGGTTTCGCCTGCCCGCTCTACCGCGGGGATCTGGCGGCGGATTTTCCGGACTATGTGCGGGAGGTGCTGGCGCTCAAAGAGGCGGCTACGGGCCCGAAGGTGCTGCTGGGCGCGGAGCTGGACTGGATACCCTCCAACCCGGGCTGGATGCGGGACTTTGTGGCCGCCTATCCCTTTGATTATCTGATCGGCGGCCTGCATTTTCTGGACAGGCTGGCCGTGGGCTCGCCCAAAAACTGGGATTGCGCCGAGGAAGAGAAGACCCGGCGGTACGCGGCGTATTACAGGGAGATGGCCCGCATGGCCGCCAGCGGCCTGGTGGACGTGGTGGCTCACCCGGACTTCATCAAGGTGCGCTCCTATGAGAGCTTTCAGGCCTGGCTTGACCTGCCGGAAAGCCGGGAGCTGATCCGCAAGACGCTGGCGGTCATGAAAAAGGCGGGCGTGGCCCTGGAAATTTCCTCGGCGGGCTTGCGCAAGGACTTTGAGGAGCCGTATCCGGCGCCGGCGATCATGGCGCTGGCCGCCGATCTGGGCGTGCCCGTGGCCTTTGGCTCGGACGCGCATACCACTGCGGATACGGTTTCGGGATTTGACAGACTGGCCGAGTACGCCCGCTCGTTCGGCTATGCGCAAAGCCTGTTTTTTCTGGCGCGCAAGCCGTATTTTCTGGACTTCTAGAGCAGATTACCTTTGACTTTTATAAAAAGTCAAAGGTAATCTGCTCTAGCTGCTTTCATGAGCTCTAGATTTCGCTCTGCGGGGCGCGCTTGAGCAGATCGTCCAGCGTTGCCGCGGCAGTGTCGCTGTCCAGACCTTGTCGCTCGGCCAAACGAGGCAGGTTTTCCACCGCGTCGCAAGGCCGCACATAGAGCGGCTCCAGATCTTCGGGAAAATAGTCGCCGTGCCGCGCCAGCAGGCAGAGCGCTGCCACGCTCGGGCTGACCAGTCCGGACATGGGGCGGATCGTTTGTGCCGCGTCCGTGCGCCAGTCCGGGCCCCAGTGCGCGAAAACAGCCGCATTGCGCGTCAGGCCGCTGCCGCAGACGTGGACGGGCAGCTCGCCGCATTCCCTGGCCTGGGCCGCGATGCGTTGCAGGGCTGCGGCGGGCGGGCAGAGCTCCACGGCTTGCAGGGGCTGGGCCGGAATCTGCGGCCCATAGGCGACAAAAGGCTGGCAGTGGACCAGATTGCGCCGGGCGTGGGTCAGCACCCAGAGTCGCGCATTGTAGAGCAGTTGCCGCTCCAGCACCGCGCTGGTGGCCAGGGCCTGCATGTAATCCAGGCCGGCCAGCCGGGCGCGGCCTGTGCGGCGCAGGGCCGCGGCCGTGGCCAGCACCAGGCGGATGCCGGTAAAGGAGCCGGGCCCGCGCACGCAGGCAATACGGCGAAAATCCCTGAGGCGCAGATCCAGAGCCGCGCAGATTTCCCGCAAGGCAGGGGCCAGAATCTCCGTGGCCCGCTCGGCCCTGCGCCACTCCTGGGCGCAGAGCACGGCCTCGTCGTCCGTAACCACGATTTGCAGCACGCCCTCGGCGGCATTGAGGATCAGCTCAAGGCCGGTGGACCGGATGCTCATGCTCACGCTCCGAGCCAGCCGGCCTTTTTGATCAGCCGCCAGATGTCGTTATATGTGGCCAGCAGCATGAGGCAGATCAGCAGGGCAAGGCCCACGCGCATGGCGTACTCCTGCACCCTGGCGTTGAGCGGCCGCCGGAAGATGATTTCCCAGAGGCAGAAGACTATTTGCCCGCCGTCCAGAATGGGAATGGGCAGGAGGTTCAGAATGCCGAGGTTGACGCTGATCAGAGCCGTGAGGGCCAGCAGCCCGGCCAGGCCCTTGTGGGCCTGATCGCTGACGAGCTGCACGATCATGATCGGGCCGCCAACCTGATCGATGGGCACGATCCGCTGGGCCAGCTTGACAAAACTCTGCCAGGTCAGGGAGACCATCTCCCAGGTTTGTCTCGCCCCGGCCGAGGCCGAGGCCCAGAAACCGTGGCGCTCGTTGCTGACATGCGCGGCGGCCCGCACGCCCATCAGCCAGGCCGTTTCCTCCTCGCCGAAAATGGTCTTGCGCACCGCGCGCTCCGGCGTCACAGTCAGGGTCAGCCGCTGCGGCTCGGCAGCCCAGCCCTGACCGCGCTCGCCGTTTGCATCAGGCCCGGTCGGCACGGTGGCTCCCCTGCCCGCGCGCTCCACTTCCACCCGCATGGGCTTGCCGCCGTTTCGGGCCACCGCTTCGGACATGGCCTCCCAGCTCGGCACCGGCGTGCCGTTGATGCTCAGGATGCGATCCCCGGCCTGGATGCCCGCCACGGCCGCCGGGCTGTTTTCATTCACCGCGCCCACATCCGGCAGCAGCACGGGCGTGCCCCAGCCGAAGGCCAGAACCCAGCACAGCAGCCAGGCCAGCAGGATATTGGCGGCGGGCCCGGCTGCCACCACCATCAGGCGTTGCCATGCCGGGCGCAGGGCAAAGCTCTCCTCTTTGCTGAAGCCCTCGGGCAAGTCTTCCTGATTGCTTTCGCCCACCAGGGCCACATAGCCGCCCAGGGGGATCAGGGAGAGGGCATATTCGGTCTTGCCCGCCTTGTACTTGAGAAGTTTGGGGCCGAAACCCAGGGAAAAAACGGAAACGCCCATGCCCAGGCTGCGGGCCATGAGAAAGTGGCCCAGCTCATGAAAAAAAATCAGGCCGCCCAGAACAAGGACAACGGCGATACTGGTCGTCAGCAAGCTGTTTCTCCAATGGTTCAGCCAAGCCGCGGACGGCTTTGGCGTGAGTGACGGTAGATCTGCAATCGTGTTGCAAGCGGTCATTCCCGCAGGCAAAACGCGGCTTTGCAGCAGGTGGCTTAATGAGGGCTGACCCTGGCCTCGGCAGCCGCGCCTGCCTGCGCCAGTTCGTGGACCACATGCCGGGTATGGCGATCAAGCGCTTCAATACGCTCCATCAACATACGCACTTCCTGCTCAAGGGCAAGAGAGCCGCAGGCCGGGTCAGGCGGGGCCGCAACGCTGCGCAGGGGCGGGCAGAAAGGCTGGTGCCCGGGCAGAGTCGCGGCGTGCGCGCTCATGGCCGCGTCGATCAGCCGGGGAATGTCCAGAAAACCGCAGCGTCCGGCCAGAAAGAGCTCCACAGCCGCCTCATTGGCCGCATTCAGGACCACGCTGAGCCCCCCGCGTTCGGCCAGAGCGCGGCGCGCCAGGGAAATACAGGGAAAGGATTTCGTATCCGGCTCATAAAAAGAAAGCGGCCCTGCCGTCACCAGATTGAGCGGCGCAACGCCCACGGGCGCGCAGCGTGGCCAGAGCAGGCAATGGGCAATGGCCAGGCGCATGTCCGCCGTGCCCATCTGCGCAAGCTGCGAGCCGTCCGCCAGTTCGACCAGCGAATGAACCAGGGATTGCGGATGCACCAGCACGCGGATGCGCCCGGCCGGGACGCCGTAGAGGTGAAAAGCCTCCAGCACTTCGAGGCCTTTGTTCATCATGCTCGCGGAGTCAATGCTGATTTTCGCGCCCATGCGCCAATTGGGATGCTTCAGGGCCTGCTCGGGGGTGACATGGCGCAGCTCCTCACGGCTTTTGCCGCGAAAAGGACCGCCCGAAGCCGTGAGGATCAGGCTTTTGATTTCCTGGCCGCGCCCGGCCAGGCATTGAAAAAGCGCATTGTGTTCCGAATCCACGGGCAGCACGGTCGCGCCGGTGCGGGCGCAGATCTCGCGCACCAGCCCTCCGGCCAGCACCAGAGACTCCTTGTTGGCCAGACAGATGACCTTGCCCGCCAGAGCCGCGGCCAGCGTGCCCGCCAGCCCGGCCGCGCCCACCTGGGCCGAAAGCACGGTGGCGGCCTGGGGCAGCGCGGCAAGCCGGGCATAGCCCTCGCGTCCGATCAGTATCCGCGGGCTGTAGCCTGCGGGAAGCAGCTCTTTGAGCCGCGCGGCCGCGGCCTCGTCGAGCACGGCCAGAAACGGCGGCTGCCAGCGCACGGCCTGCCGGGCCAGACGCTCCACATTGCGGGCGCAGGAAAGGCCCAGCACGCGGAAGTCCTCCTCCCGGGCTTCCAGCACGGCAAGCGCGTTCTGCCCGATGGAACCCGTGGAACCCAGGATAGCCAGCCCGCGGGGCCATGTTTGCCGCCAGTCTTCGGGCGGAGGCCCGGAGATGTAATCAATCGCCGGACCGCCCTGGCCCGGCCAGAGTTCTGCCATCAGAGTGCCTGCACGCTTTGTTTCCATCGTTGAAATGCGCCCGGGAAGGGCCCTGGCGCCATCAAAAAGCACGTCCGGCGCGGGACGGAAGGAGTATTTTCAGGCCCGGAGCGTCTTGAGCCTGCCACGCGGCCAGAGGGCGCACGGCGCGCTTTCCGGACGCCTGCCTCAGAAAAAAAAGAACCATTGATCCACAACCGCCACCATGGGCATGGCGAATAACAAGCTGTCGGCGCGGTCCAGCATGCCGCCGTGACCCGGCAGGATGGAGCCGGAATCCTTGATCCGCACGGATCGCTTGAGCGCTGACTCGAAAAGATCGCCCAACTGGGCAAAGGCGTTGACCGCCACGCCCAGCAGCGCAAAGGCAAACCAGCCTGCCTTGCCGTACATGCCGCCGTATACGGCGCAGAAAAGCACGCAGGCCACCAGACTGCCCACTGCGCCCTCGGAACTTTTGTTGGGGCTTACGCGCGGCCAGAGCTTATGGTGGCCGAAGCGGGTGCCCACAAAATAGGCGGCCGTGTCGGAGATGGCCACGGCGGCCAGCACGAAGATCAGCTTGAGCGTGGAAAGATAGGTGGCAGGCAACAGCAGCAGCGGCACATACGCCATCCCGGCCATGAAAATGCCGCTGGCGGCAAAGGCGTCTTCTTCCTCAATGACATCCCAGCGGAATAAAAAGCTCATGGCTGCCAGCACAAAAGCCGCGCCCAGACAGACCAGGGCGTCCTGCGGCCGATGCATCCAGGTCAGGCAGAGCATGCCCCAGCCCAGGGCAATGGCGCAGATCCGGCTGGGTATGCGGCCCGTGGGGCCCCAGAACAGGGAATAAAACTCCCAGAGGCCCAGGGCCGCCACCAGCAGAATGACAAAAAGCAGCGGCCAGCCCCGCAGCCAAAGCGCCGCCAGAAGCACGGCGGCCAGTGCCAGACCGGTAATGATGCGGCGGATGTCGATACTGCGCATCTCTGAGTCAAGAGACATGGATTTGCTCCTGTGTTTTGCCGAAACGACGCGAGCGCGCGGCATAGGCTGCCAGGGCCTCGTGCAGTTGCGCGACGCCGAAGTCGGGCCAGAGCGTGGGCGTGAAATAGAGCTCGCTGTACGCGCACTGGTACAGCAGGTAATTGCTGAGGCGCTGCTCGCCGCTGGTGCGGATCAAAAGGTCCGGGTCGGGCTGATCCCGGGTGTAAAGGCGCGCGGCAAGGCTCTCCTCGGTGACCATTTCCGGGCTTGCCCCCTCGCGCAGAAAGCTTTGCACGGCGCGCACAAGCTCGGCCCGTCCGCCGTAATTAAGAGCCAGGTTGAGGATCATCTCCCGGCCGTGGGCCGTGCGGCTCATGGCATGATGCAGGGCCGTGCGCTGGGGCAGAGGCAGGCCGTCCAGGTCGCCCAGGACCTTGAGGGCAATGCCCTTTTCTTCCATGAGCGGGACTTCCCGCCGCAGAAATTCCAGCAAAAGGCTGAACAGCGCGCTGACCTCGGCCTTGGGCCGGTTCCAGTTTTCGCTGGAAAAAGCGTAGAGGGTAAGGTGGCGAATGCCCAGGCTGCGGCATTCGGTGACCACAATACGCACGGCCTCGGCTCCCGCCCGGTGCCCGGCCGAGCGCGGCAGGCCGCGCGCCTGGGCCCAGCGGCCGTTGCCGTCCATGATCACGGCGATGTGCGCGGGCAGATTTTCGGAAAGAGTCTGGTTTTCTTGAATCATGAAAAACGCCTCTACGGGAGCATTTTTTGATTGAAAATATTCATTTTCAATCACTTCGCCGCCATCATTTCGCGTCCAGGCTTCAGCCGTTGCGACGAAGGAAGCTGCGGATGGAGACAGCAACTGGTTACTGCGGCAGCCAGCCAACGCTGTCGCCAGAGCGTTTAGCTCATTTCATGAGCAAAACGCTCGAATGCGAAGAAAGCGAGAAGGCCGGAACAGTCCGGCAACAGGAAACGTTTTTCCGCGGGTTCGATCACAGGCTGTTGCAGGCGCGAGCGCGCACACGCGTCTGACGCCTTGCGGCAACATCAGGCGCTGGCCGGCAAAATCGGGAGTTTCATGCGCCTGGCCGAAGGGCCGCAGCGAGAATGAAGCAACCGGCGGGAAAATCCTTGCGCGCGGGTCTCGCTGCTTCGCTCCCTGCCTGCGCGTGCGGGCAGGCCAGCCCCCCCGTTCGGCCCTTCGTCGTCCATGAGGCAGCCTCTGCATGGGCCCTTCGCTCGTTTGGGCCCGCTCACGGCGGTTCCGCCGCCGCGCGGACTGCCGCGCGGCGGCGAGTGCCGTGAACGTTACATGCTCACGGTACTGGAGCGTTGAGCTGACTTCATTGGCAAAACGCTCTGGAAGTCATGTATGCAATGACTTCTAGATATCCATGATTTCCTTTTCTTTGGCCGCGCATTTTTTGTCCACCTCGGCCACAAACCTGTCGGTAAGCTTCTGGACGTCGTCCACGGCCTTTTTCAGCTCGTCCTCAGTGATTTCCTTGTCCTTTTCCTGTTTTTTCAGGCTGTCGTTGGCGTCCCGGCGCACGTTGCGCACTGCCACCTTGGCCTCTTCGCTGTATTTGCGGGCCACTTTGCCGAGCTCTTTGCGGCGTTCCTCGGTAAGCGGGGGGATCACAATGCGGATGATCCTGCCGTCATTGACCGGGGTGAGCCCCAGATCGGACTTCAGAATGGCCTTTTCCACCACGGCTATGCCCCCTTTGTCCCAGGGCTGGATGGTCAGGGTGCGGCTGTCGGGCACGGCCACCGAGGCCATCTGGCCGATGGGCGTCGGCGTGCCGTAATAGTCGGCCTTGATGCCTTCCACCAGGGCGGTGGAGGCCCGCCCGGTGCGCAGTTTGGCGAAATCGCGGTCCAGGGCTGCCAGGGCCTTTTCCATGCGTTCTTCGGCGTCCAGAAGAATGCTGTCTGTATCCATTCTCTTACTCCTTGGCTGGGGCTGGGGCTTCAGCAGTCGCGCACGATGGTGCCCACGGGTTCCCCTTGCACGGCCCGGCGGATATCCCCGCCGAACATGCGGCAGACGATGATCGGCACCTTATTGTCGCGCACCAGGGCAAAAGCCGTGGCGTCCATGACGCCCAGATGCCGGCTCAGCGTTTCATCGTAGCTGATGCAGTCGAACTTGACGGCGTCGCCGTGTTTGGCGGGATCTTTGTCGTAAATGCCGTCCACCTTGGTGGCCTTGATGATGGCGTCGCACTTCAGCTCCATGCCGCGCAGGGCCGCCGTGGTGTCCGTGGTGAAATAGGGGTTGCCCGTGCCCGCGGCGCAGATCACCACCCGGCCTTTTTCAAGATGGCGCAGGGCGCGGCGGCGCACAAAGGGTTCGCAGACTTCCTGCATGGTGATGGCCGAGAGCACCCGCGTGGGATAGCCCTGTTTTTCCAGCATGTCCTGCACGGCCAGGGCGTTGAGCACCGTGGCCAGCATGCCCATATAGTCGGCCGAGGAACGTTCCATGCCCTTGGCCGAGCCGGAGAGGCCGCGAAAGATGTTGCCTCCGCCGATGACCAGGGCCATTTGCACGCCCATGTCAAGCACCGTGCCGATTTCGTTGCAGATGGCGGCCACGGTTTCGGGGTCAATGCCGTTTTTCTGCTCCCCGGCCAGGGCTTCGCCGCTCAGCTTGAGCAGGATGCGTTTGTATTGGAGTGTGGGCATGGGTTCCGCCTTGGTAAAAACCGCTGATTGAATCCCCTTCGCCGCAGTGGACTGCCTTGCGGGCAAAAAACGGGATGGCGGCCGCCGACCGGCGGCGTGCCCGCTTGGCCGCAACGCCTGAGTCATAGCAGAAAACGCGCCCAGCTCAAAGCTTTTTTGCGAGCCGGAGAGCGGCCCGCAGACGCGGGCGGCTTTTTGTCCCTGAAGCGGGCATGGCAGAGAGCGGCGCGCGGCGTTTCCAGCAACAGGGCCGCGCTTGCGGAAAAGGACGGGCAACGCGGCTGGGGAAAAACGGCCTGCGGCCCTTATTCCACAGTTTAGAGCATTTTCACTTTGAAAATGCTCTGCTGACGCGAAAGCGGCAGCCGCCGCAACGCGGCGTACATTCAGGCGAAAACCGCGTTTTTCGCCTGAATGCCACCTTTGACTTTTATAAAAAGTCAAAGGTAATCTGCTCTAGAGCGTTTTGCTAATGAAATTAGCTAAACGCTCTGGCGACAGCGTTAGAGCAATTTGACTTTTATTTTATTTAAAAATCGTTTAGATTGCAGAGATGAAATTTGCATCTGAAGAAATCCGAACCAAGGCTGTTCATGCGTATCTTGATGGAAAAGCAACAGCCAGGCAATTGGCAGATATTTTAGGTTATACCCCGGCTAGCATCTGCAATTGGGTCAGAGCTTACCGTGAAAACCAACGATTATCAGCCAAACCCAATGGCCATCGCCCAAGTTGTTTCTCATGCGAGGAGATTCGGGAATTGCAAGCCCTTCTTGATAAAAA
>NZ_JAAKEH010000046.1:0-23165 GCF_011039095.1 Desulfovibrio sp. ZJ200
ATGCCTGGCTGAATGAGTACAACACGGAGCGAAGCCACCAGGGCAAGATGTGTTGCGGACGGACGCCCATGCAAACCCTGCTTGACGGCAAGGCCATCTGGAAGGAAAAGGTCGGGCAGCTCAACTAACCAGACAACGGACCCATCAAAACGGAGACTACTGTCAGATCAAGTCTGAACTACTACAAGTCATATAATCAAAACGCGCAACTATTTGTCTGGATGAAAAGAGAAATCAAGGGATGCCAACTTAGAAATAACGCTCGGAATTTTTGCAATTAGACACTAGAGCAGATTACCTTTGACTTTTTATGAAAGTCAAAGGCCGGAAAACGGGGAGCGCGGCATATCTTTACCGAAAAAGAGGTATCTTTTACTATAGATACGCTTCCCCAAAAAGTTCAACATGGCGCTATCACATGCGGGAGTTGCGGGTTAGCCTGAAAACCGGTTATGTAGGAAAGGCACAGAGAGCGTCATGGACGGCGCCATCCTCTGCGACATGTTCCTCGGGGCCGTGGCGGGCGGCTCATCCCCCTGCTGTTCCGCGCGCTCGGGCGCGACCCTGCCCAGACTCGAGCATCTTCCTGACCATGCTCACGGACGGCGCGGGCTTCTTCATCTTTCTCGGGCTTGCATGGGTGGGTTCATATGGTATTACGGGAAAAAAGGCTAAGCAGCATATCGGAGAAAGTGGAAAAGCTCCACATCGTCCTCCTGGGCCTCTACGAGCATGACGCCATAGGCAGCTTTACGTTATCCGTCGCGTCACGCGCCAGGGCGGCCGGCGTAGGGTGTGCCATATACGCGCAGGACCATTCCCCGTCCCTACGCGTGGACGGGACTTATGAGGATTTTTTTTCCGCAGTCGAACCCGGAGATGTCCTTCTGTACACATTATCCAATGATGATCAGCAACTTCCACGCCTGATGGAAAGCCCGTGCTACCGGGTCATATATTACCACAACATTACCCCTGGCCGCTTTTTCCGGCCCTACGATACAGGAATCGCCGACATGCTCGACAGAGGACGGGCCTCGCTCCCCCTCGTTTCCCGGGCAAATGCCGTCTTCGCCAATTCCGCCTGGAGCCTGGAGGAGCTTCTCCCCCATATGGCGCCGGAGGCGCGGCGCGGAGTAATGCCGCCGCTCACGCCGGCAATGTTTGAACGCCTCGCCCAAAGGTCGCACACGGGCGAAGCCACTGCGGCGTTCCCTGTCCCATATGTCCTCACCCTGGGGCGGCTTGTCCCGCACAAGAACATCGCGTGGGGGCTGAAGTTCTTCGCCGCCTTGCATGCGCGCATGCCATCTCTGACCTACGCCATCGTGGGCGGCGACGGCGGCGTGGGCGCCTACGCGCAGGAGCTCACCCGGCTGGCGTCAACCCTGGGCGACGCACAGCGGAATATTCACTTTATCGGCGAAGTGAGCGACGCAGAGGCACTGGCATGGCTGGACAATGCGCAGGCACTGCTCTGTGTGAGCCGGCATGAAGGTTTTGGTGTGCCACTGGTAGAGGGTATGATGAAGGGTATTCCTGTCCTGGCGTTGAGTCAGCCCGCTGTGAATGAAACTCTCGGCAACGGGGGGCTCATCCTTGAGGATGAGGATATGGAACGAAACGCCCGGCGCGTCGCGGCACTCCTGCGCAGTCCAAAACGCTTGGATGCGCTCAGGCTGCGCCAGCACGCGCGCTGCCAGACGCTGAAAACCTGCGCCCTCAACAATGACTTCTGGGAAACGGTGCTGCCGAAACGAATCTTCCCGGCAGGCGGAGAAACACATGAATGCCTCCCCGGGAACTGACATGCCATACAGCAATCGCTACATAAATGAACTCGTAAACCGGGAAACCTCCCTTCTGCCTCTGAAGAGGGAAATCTGCCGGGCTCTGAAAGAGCTCCTCGACTGCGTGACGTCAGGAGGCAAGCTCCTGGTATGCGGGAATGGCGGCAGCGCGGCGGACGCCGAACATATCGTCGGTGAACTCATGAAAGGGTTTATGCTGCCTCGAACTCTTGGGGACGGCCAACTCAGGAAACTGGCCAACCTCTTCCCCGCCTTGGCCGACGAAATGCGCGCCCACCTGCAACACGCCATTCCCGCCATTTCACTTGTCGGCGGCGTTGCGCTCAATACTGCATTCATCAATGATGTCGGAGCTGACTATGTGTTTGCCCAACAGGTTCTGGGCCTGGGGCGCCCCGGGGACATCCTTTGGGGCCTCAGCACTTCTGGCAATTCCGTCAACGTGGTGCGCGCGTTTCAGGTTGCCCGGGCATCGGGGCTCAGAACACTTGCGTTTACAGGAAAAAACGGGGGCGCCCTGGCCGCGCTCAGCGACACGGAAATCCGTGTCCCCCAGCAGGAAACATACAGGATCCAGGAACTGCACCTCCAGATATACCATGCACTCTGCGCCGACATGGAGGAAAATCTTTTTGGCGAAGGAAGGGCCGGCCTGGGTGCTTCAGGGTGCCCCCGGCCGCGACGACACGCGCGAAAACATCCCCGGACGCGCAGGTTTCCGCGCAGCGGGGCAAAGGTATGCCAAAAACGCGGCGCGGCAGCTCGTGAGATTATATTTCAAGGTTCTCTAAACCGGCCGATCCTGACCAAAAACAGCCACAGCGGGAACGTCGTATGCACGCAAGCGCGGTCGCAGCCACACTAACGGACATAGCCGACATGGCGGCCCCCATCCTCTCGGCAGCCTTTCGCCGCAGCCTCGGGCATGAGCCTCGCCTCATCCCCTTTGGAGGAGGGCATGTCATGCTCTGCGGGGAGAGTTCCCACTGGTCGCCGCAAAAAGGGTTCAGCGGCAAGGCCGTCGTTTTCGGCGCGCCCCCGGAGGAAATGCTGGGCGACCTCGGCCTTGCGCGCGATCCCTCCCTCGCGTCCCTTGAAAACGCCGACGCCTGCCCGCCCGCGTGTGGCGAGGCGCCCTTTACGGAAAGCCCGGGCTATCTCGCCTATTCTCCGCACGGCCTGTTGGGCGGCCTGCCGGCCTCCCTGCGCCGCCGTCCCTTCTGCCGTTTCGATTATGCCGACGAATGGAACAACCTGGGTTTCGGGCGCATCCGAGCGGACGTTTCTCCCTGGGGCGTTTCTCCGGGCTATGTGACGGCTGGCGCGGTGGAACTCGCCTCCATGCGCCGCCGCGGGGAAGACGATGCCACGGCCTGTTGCGGAAGCTATCTGACCCTTTATGACACCACTGAGGCCACCGTCCTCTGGTGCGCACGGCCTGTGGGCCCTGTGGACAGTACGGAATGGAGTATCATTGAGCGATTCCTCAGTGACTGGCGACCGGATGACATGCCCTGCCTGCCCGTGCTTGAGCAGGTGCCGGCCGGCTGTCACTGCCTTGTCACCATGCGCCTGGATTGCGATGAGGCCGTGGCTTCGGCGACAAGAATTTTCAATTGGTACCGGGCGGAGGGGCTGCCCTTCTCGCTGGCGCTCAAGACCAGCCTTGAGCTGACCCCGGACGACAGGGCCCTGTTGCAGGCCGTGAGCGCTTCGGGAGGTGCCGTCCTCTCCCATTCACATACGCATCCTGCCAACTGGGGCGCCACACCGGAGCAAGCCCTGGAGGAGGCCCGGATATCGCGAGATCGCCTCGCGGCGCTCCTTGCCGACACCACTGCAACAGCGCTGGCCGTGTCACCTTTCCACACCAATCCACCCACGGCCATACGGGCTATGGAGGAGGCCGGCTACAAGGGGTTTGTGGGCGGCATCATCCATAACGATCCCGAATATCTGCTGGGGCGTGCCGGCGTTGTGCCCTTTGCGGAGAAAGGCATCGTCAGCATCAGTCAGCAGTCCATGCTGCACGGTGACTGTTATCGCCGCCAAGGATGTACGGTCGATGCACATATGCAGGCCTTTGAGGCGCAGTATCAGGCGCGCGGCATCTTCGGCTACCTCGATCACCCGTTTTCCGACCGCTACCAGTATGACTGGGCAAGCGAAGAGCAACGACTCCGCGCCCATGCACAGCTCGTTCAGCGCATCCGTTCCTTTGACGGGGCATGGTTCTGGCCGCAGCAGGCGTGTTTCGAATTCGTGCGGGCGCTTGCGGGGGTACGCCCCTATGTGGCCAGAGACGGCCGCATTTTGTCAGAAACGCCTCCGGCGCGGGAGGATATCGCCTGCCGCTACCACGGGCGCCACTGCCGTGTGCATCCGGCGCCCGGGGAAAGGACGGCCGCCCGGTGAAGAAAATCATGGTGATGGTTGGCACGAGGCCGGAATCCATAAAAATGGCCCCGGTCATCATGACCCTCCGGGAGCGGCGAGAGATCTTCGCTCCTCATCTTTGCTCCAGCGGCCAGCACGGCACAATGCTGGAGCAAACGCTCGGCGCGTTCGGCCTGACGCAGTACTCGTCCAGGGCGAGACAACGACCGTCCTGGTCGCCGCCCTGTCTGCGTTCTACCGGGGCATACCCGTGGGCCATGTGGAAGCCGGCCTGCGCACTGGCGACATGCACAACCCCTTTCCTGAAGAGAGTGTATTAACAATATGATGTAAATGTATTCTATCCCTCCAAAAGGAGGAGCACATGGAAGCAAAGCCCGACTGCCCCAAGTGCCATGCCAACACGGTATATCGAAGCGGAAAGATTCCGGAAAAACAAAGGCGTCGCTGCAAGAATTGTGGATTTCAATGTACTCGCACCACTCCACGTGGCCGCCCGGCAAGTGAAAAAGCCCTTGCCGTCACGCTTTATACCATGGGTCTGTCCCTGTCTGCCATTGCCCGAATTTTTCATGTTTCACCCCCCGCTGTTTTACGTTGGGTACGAAATTTTGCGGAACGTGTTTATGAAAAGCCTGAACCTGGTGAGGCCATCATTGTTGAGCTTGATGAAATGTGGCACTTTCTGAAGTCAAAAAAACAAACCTTGGATCTGGAAAGCCTGTTGTGATACCGGTCAACTCATCGACCGGGAATGTGGCGGGCGTGATCAGGCTACCCTCCATGGATTGATGGGGCGCTTGAAAAAGTGGCACGTCTGGTTTTACTGTACGGACATGTGGAAGGTTTATCCTCTGGAGATAGGCGAAAACGATCCGCTCAGGGGAAAGGGGGAACAGTCCGCATAGAAAGGAACAATTGTCGCCAGCGTCACTGGTTTGCCAGATTCCGCCGAACGTCGGTCGTTGTTTCACGAAGTCTGCACATGGTTGCCTTGACGATGGCTCTTTTTGCCAGGTTTCATGTGAATGGAACTCTGGATGGCAGTAAAACATTATTTAGTTAATATTTTCATCTTTTTATGTTCCTTCTCCTGGCGGTAAATCCATATCCCAGGCTTATGCGCGCGTGCTGGCCTGGTTTCAGGAGCTTGACCGGTCAATGATTGACAATGACTCGGCATAGGCTATAACATATCAAAGTCACAGCGATTGTCTGCTCCCGCCTGTGTGCGGCATACCCTGCGCTTTGCGCAGATCCGTGTTTTACGCAGATAACGCTTCTCTGAGGTGTATCATAAAAGAATCTGGAAGCCGCTGGATCGGGGATCAGAGGTGATGGGAAGTGAAAATTTTTTGTCTGTTTTTATAGATATTCATTTCATGATACCATGGTATAGTGAATTAGCTCATACCGGATTGCTTTCTTATAATTAATCGCATCCATTATTATATAGGAGGGCTGATAATGGATAAAAATATAATCAAAAATTGTCCTTTATGTGGAGGAAATGAATATTTTGAGCTAGAAAAGGTGGATTTGGTTCAATGCAAAGACTGCTCCATGATTTATCTTAAAAAATGTGCAGATACAAAATCCCTAATAAATTATTATTCCACTGAGTTTTTAGATTGGGCTGCAGCCGTCGATTATTGGCCTGGTGTGAAGGATGAACACATAAAGGAAATCGAGGAGGGTAGGGAAACTTATTTCCACGCGAAAGCGGAAGAAATTTTTTCTGAATACCTTTTGCCATTATTGGCAGAAGATATTGCCACTATCAGAAATCTTGTTGAAATAGGGTGTGCATGGGGCGCTTGCATGTTACCGCTGAAAAAGCGGGGTATTAATGTGCGTGGCTATGAAATTGCTGAAAAAAATTGTTTGCTGGGGCGCATGCTGGGCCTTGATATTCGTTTTGAAAATTTTATTGATGCGGACATCAGAAAAAACTCTTTTGATTATGTCGTCATGCTTCACGTCCTTGAGCACATTCCTCAGCCGTTGAGGCTGCTTGATAAGATTTTTTCCGTGCTCGAACCTGGCGGAAAGATTCTTTGCGCCGTGCCTAATTGGGATGCGTTCAGCCACATTTATGACGGAAATGACTGGGACTGGCTGGTGGATGAGCATGTTTTGCACTTTAACAAGCATACCCTGCATAAAATGCTGGGGAAGGCGGGATTTGAAGTTCTCCAACTCTACTCGATAAACGATAAATGGAAATCTCCTGATCGGGTCAGGCACCTTTATGCTGATAAGAAGATCCAGGACAATTTTTTGAAGGAGTTAGAAAAAAATTTCTATGGTGATGTTCTCGTTATTAAAGCCCAAAAAACCCACTCGGGCAACTACATATCCGCATGATGATGCCAAACTTCCCCACCTCGCTCAATCAATGTCTCCTTGAAATCGGCTACCCCCGCTGTAACCCCTTCTCTGAGCATGCGCATGAGCAAATCCGTTCCCTGGCTGACGAACGCGGGATTGAAGTAAAACACTTCTCATTTGTGCAAGCCGGGAGAGTCCAGCGGAAGCTCCCCTCTTGGCTCCTAAAAGCCATAAACCGCCTTTTGCAAAGACTTTCACAATTCTCCCCACGATTTATCGCGCTCCCATGCAGGCTGACTGTGAATTTCTTCACGGAGTTACCCCCCCCCTGGCTTCTGGTCTATTTGCTCCAGCCTGTTTTTTTTAATCAGGCTTCCGCCCAGGCCCGTGACCTGCTCTCTACGGATGTCCCCGGGGCTGTAGTTGTCCATGTTGACAGCTACGAGACTTTCTTGCAGGCGCTTACCCTGATAAAACAGATAAAAGATGATAAATGTCGTATTTTTATCGTTATGACGGGGAGCGATGAATATTTTGCGCCCGGAAGATTATTTTATGGCGCACTCGCCTATGCCCGTTATCTTATCCTGCGCCGCAACGTCACTCTTTTTGCGCCATCGCAGGATATTGAAAATATAATAGATGCCCTGTGTTTTCCGGTAATAGCCCTGAAGGGGGAGGACCCCGTCAGGAAACGCGTAGGGGCGCATTTCGGCGCTCCTTATATCCCGGGGAAAGGAAATTCCGTGCTCTTCGCCTACAGGGGCGGCTCCATGTCCGGCCGCGGCGCCGCCCGCTATGCGGAACTTCTTTGCAAATCCATGGAAAAGCACTTGTATACTGTTTCCATGTGCGTTCCTGATGACTTCAGGGATGAAAGAATGTCTGTTTGCGCCCGATATGCGCCGGACGACAATGCGGCCTCCCTGCTTCTCAAGGCGCTTGACCGGCTGGAATCGCTTTATACGTCCTGGCGGGATTTTCATTTGCTGCATCTTTATTTTTCCCATGCCTTCAATAAAAAATTGCGCCGGACGCTGGCCGTGCAGCTTAAAAACCATTCTCTTGTCGCGGTTTGCCAGCAGGACTGGATGCTCCCGTTTGTTTCCATGGGCACCTCTCTGGGCCTGCCCGTCCTTTGCTTTACAGTGGACTTGATGGGGAGCCGCTGCCTTCTGCCGCCAGTAAAAAATTTTTTCATTGCGCATGAAAAGACATTCCTTTCCAAATGCGATTTCGTATCGACAGTTGAGAAAGGCGAATCCGAGGAATTGGCCCATCTTGGCGTCGCCAATCACCTGATGCCCACTTCAACAGCGTTTGGCGAAAGGCATTCCGTTGCGGACACTCTGAAGAAAATCACCATCCTGTATGTGGCCTCAAGAATAAACTTTAACAGGATTGGCAAGCAGCATGTTTGCCGGCTGGCAAGGAAGGCCCTTTCCGCCGGGAAGGCCTGGCATTTTGTCATAATCGGAAACTGCGCGGAGCCGGCCGAATCCACGGAAAATATTACGTGCACCGGCTATGTGCCGGATGAGACGCTGGCGGAAATGTACCGCAACGCTACGCTGGTGCTCGCTCCCGTGCCCTATGGGACAGGCTCGACCAACAAGGTCATAGAGGCCTTCGCCTTTGGCTGCCCGGTTCTGGGCACCGAGGTGGTCTTCAGGGGCCTGCCTGTGCGCCACGGCGTTCACTGTCTGATTGAGGACAATATGGAAAAGTATTTTCAGGCAATGGAGACGGCGTTTCAGGACGCCGCCCTGCTTGAAAGGCTTTCAGCAAACGCCTTTGAGCTTTCCCGCGGATATGATTTTCTTGAGGCATTCCGGCCCTTGGGAGATTTTCTGGATTCCGCAAATAGCCAATACGGAGAACCATCGTGAAGCGGTCAACCGACTCCTGTCCTGGTACATTCCCCGGTAATGCGCGCAAGCTGGGGTTTGGCTTCATGCGCCTGCCCAAAATCGGCGGCAAGATAAACTTGCCTTTGGTTGAAAGGATGGTCGATCTCTTCCTCGCAAACGGCTTCTCCTATTTCGATACCGCATACAACTATGAAGGCAGCGAAGATGCCCTGCGACGCACCCTGACGGATCGGCATCCGCGCAGCTCCTGGCTTCTCGCCGACAAAATGTGCGCCTGGCAGGAAAAGTCCCGCGAAAATGCCCAGGAACAGTTTGACATCTCGCTTGCCCGCACAGGAGCCGAGTATTTTGACTTCTATTTGCTCCACGCCCTTGGCCATTCCAGAACACAGGTATTTGAAACCTGGGGCATCTGGGACTTCTGCCGCAAAAAATGGACGATGGTCTGATCCGCAATTTCGGCTTTTCCTTTCACGGCACGCCTGAAGAGCTGGATGAAATCCTGACGCGGCATCCTGAGGCGCAATTCGTGCAGCTGCAGATAAACTATGCCGACTGGGAGGATGCGCAAAAGGCAGCTGGCCCTCATGGGCCATTCTGACTCCACCGGTGCGGCCGCTGGCTGGCTTTCCATTTTCCAAAAGGAGGGTTCGCATTTTTCACGCTGCTTCGGTTTTTCAACGCAGGAGGACTGGGGCTGCTGGTCTGAAGACAATCCCTGCGGCTTCACTGTAAAGGCGCTGGCCAGCACGTGCGCCCAAAGGCTGACGCTGCTGATTAATATTTACAAGCCGGATTTCATGACAATCTCTGTCAATGGCGAAACGCTTTACAGCCACAATTACAAGGGCGAGCATGAGATACGGCTTGACCTTCCCGCCGGGCTTGCCGAAAATGAGGAGTTCACGTCGCAATCAGTCTTAAGAATCCCCTGCGCTCGCCTGCGGAGGAAGGCGGCGCCGACACGCGCAGGCTGGGCATCGCGCTTCGCTCCGTTTCCCTTGAACCTGCTTAAGAGGTAACAATCGTTGAAAGAAGACTCTCGGAAAAAATATTTCCAACTGGCTCCATCAATTCCAGCCTGGGGGGCTTTTTGCTGTCAGCTTGTGGAGGGTTCTTTTCCCCTGCCTGGAGAAAATCCCCCCCAGGTCTCCATTGTAATACCCGCACACAACCATCTGAAAATGTGCAGGATTTGTCTTGCTTCCATAGCTGCTGCCTGCGATGGGAGTGTCTCCTATGAAGTCATACTGGTGGATGACGCCTCCACCGAGGACATGGCTGCCCTGACCGCGGACTTTGCCAATCTTTCACTTCTTCGTCTTGAAAGAAATTCCGGATTCGTGCAGGCGTGCAATGCGGGAGCCGCCGTTGCGCGGGGAAGGCACATCCTTTTTTTGAACAATGACGTCATGGTGCTTCCTGGCTGGCTTGAAACCCTTCACATGGCTCTGGAAAACGACCCACGTGCCGCCATTGCGGGGTCACTGCTGACTGATGTCACCGGCAGGGTTCAAGAAGCAGGCGGGCTGCTCTGGAATGATGGAACCGGAAGTCACTACGGCACCGGGGCATCTCCCTATGAACCCCATGTTTCCTATCTGTGTGAAGTCGATTATTGCAGCGGTGCCAGCATTTTGGTTCGCGGTGATTTTTGGCGTCGCACTGGTGGTTTCGATAAACGCTTTGGCATGGGGTATTGTGAAGATGCCGACCTTGCCATGCGCGCAAGGGCGGAAGGCTTCCGTGTGCTCTTCGAGCCGGCTTCGCGGGTAATACATTGGGGACACAAAACTTTTTGTAATAAAGGAGTGGAGCAGATCAAAAAAAACACTCATCTTCTTCATGCAAAATGGCAACAGCAATTTCAGGCGGATCATCTGTCTCCTCTGCCAGAAAAGGATCTCCACAAAGCTAGAGCCCGTTGCGCCCGGACATTGCTGCCCGCCGCTGAAAAGCGAGCCGCCCAAAAAAAATATAACATACTCTATTATTATCCGTTCCCTGCCGATGAAATCCGCAAAACTGGAGATGCCCAAATACTTGCCAGCATGGGTGAAAGATTTAAGCGCAAGGGACAGCACGCAGTCCTCGTGTTGCCCGAATCCGAAGTGCCACTTGACCCGGCGATTTCCGATGCCTTCGCGTCCATCGAATATCTGCAACTGCAAACAGTCCCCACGCATGGGCTGGCATATCAGGACAACTATTATCCGGATGGTCTGGGTGAGCAGATCAACGGGCTTTGCCTCAAGCATGATGTTGATCTTGTCATTTGCGGCTATTCCTTTCATTCCAAGCTGCTTGAGTATATTCCCGCCAATATACATAAAGCCATTCATGTCCATGGAGTCCTTGACAACCAGCCTGGTGCCGAAAAGGAAAATCTCGCAAGGTCATTTCCTGCATGGAGGATTTTCGAAAAATTTTATCTTAAGCGTGCGGACAGCATTATAGTCCATAATAAAAAAGAAGCAGATTTTTGCGCAAATATTTTGGAAATTGATTCTTCAATTGTCATTCCTCCAATTCCTGTCAGCTCAACGCCGACTCAATTTGGTAATAGAAATCCACGTCGCATCTGGCTCGAAGTGCGCAACAATTCCGGAGATACACGTTTTGCGGCACAATGCCTGGCAGCCCTTGCCGCAAGGCGCGACCAGGAAAAAATGGATTTTACCGTGACATGTTCACTGCAGCCAGACACCTTGCTTGACAGGCTTACGCCGGAAGAAGCGGAGGCGTTCAGTCTGCCTTTTGTAGAAATTGTTTCTTCAGAGAATATCAGCGCGGATAAAGGTGTGGAATTTTGCCTTGCCGTCTTTCCCTCCACTCTGAGAGGCGACTGGGGAAACGGAACGCGTATCCTTGAGGCCATTTCATGGGGCATTCCCGTAATTGGCACATGGCATGCCTGGGAAATGGTGGATTGCCCGGACACTGTCTGGATAAACAGCGACCTGGATGCCGGGGAAATCGTCTCCTCAATCCTTGATTTTTTCACATGTTCTGATATTCGCCATGCGCTGGGGGAGCAAAACCGGCTTTTGCGAGCCATCTGCGAGGAACGGGCAGAATATGGCATTTCCAAACTTTTGGAGCAGGTTGAGAACCGGCTAATTTCAGACAGAATAAGAGAAGATCGCACATATCGAGATTGGATCCGGCGTTTTGAGGATAACCCGCCAGATCTGACATTGATACAGAAAAAAGAGATAGCTTCTTGGCCAAAACCACCATTTTTGTCCATCCTGATGACGACCTGGAATACCTTTCCAGATTATTTGCGGGCAGCCATTGATTCCATCAGAACCCAAACTTATGAAAACTGGGAGCTTCTGATTATAGACGATGCGTCCACAGACGACAAAATACGCGAAATCTTAAACGAGTACGCGGTCAGCGACCCAAGAATCAAGCCGTTTTTTCTCAACAAAAATATGGGCCCATCATTGGCTGCCAATGTGGCCATACCCAAATGCAAGGGAAGTCACATCGCATTTATGGATCATGATGATCTCCTGTCGCAAGATGCCCTTTACTGGGTTGCAAAAGAAATTGTTACCTTTCCCGGGGTGGCTATCATCTATTCCGATATGGATCATCTGGATGCAAATGGCAGACGGCATTCCCCCTATTTCAAAGGTGGCTGGAATGAAGAGCTTTGTCTTGCGCAGAACTATCTCTGTCATTTGCTGGTCTGCCAGGCTGATTTGGTTCGGAAAGTTGGCGGGTTTCGATCAATGGCAGATGGAGCGCAGGATCATGATCTTATATTGCGCATTTCACGCCTTTGCGGGAATGCTGAAATCCGCCATATCCCACGCATCCTTTATCACTGGCGCCATTTCAGCGGCTTGGAAAGCATGTCCGGCACACAAGCCGCTAAATGCGATTCTGCGCGGCAGTGGTGTGTAGCCGATCATCTCGCCGCAAAAGGGGAGCATGCGAATTTGTCATCCGGAGTCTGGGGCTTTACGAGGGTTGAGTATGGCCTGCCTGAAACCTTGCCCTCCGTTACATGCATAATTCCTTTTCGGGATCGCACAGGGCTTACCAGGGTCTGTTTGGAAGGCGTACTTGAAAAGACGGATTATCCAAGGATTGACGTCATTCTTGTGGATAACGCCAGCAGCGAGGGATCGGTCAAGTCTCTTTACAGTTATTGCGCCGACAAACCAAACGTTCAAATTTTACGAATTGACGGCGCATTTAATTATTCACGCCTGAACAATATTGCCGCCAGAAATGCCACTGGTGAATATCTTCTTTTTTTAAATAACGATACGTCTGTCCTTTCGCCTGACTGGCTGACAACAATGATGAAACATGCGACCCGGAAGAAAGTTGGTGCCGTGGGGCCAAAACTTCTTTATCCAGACAGAACAATACAGCATGCAGGAATTGTCCTTCTTGACAGGGATCATATTGCACGGGAATCTTTCAAAGGTCTACCCGCTGATACGGAAGAGTATTTCGCACAGGCTCAGGTTGTGCGCGAAACAAGCGCGGTAACCGGCGCATGCCTTTTGCTGGAGAAAAAAAAGTTTTTTATGGTAGGCGGTTTCGACGAGGAAAATCTGCCAGTGGCCTATAATGACGTTGACCTTTGCTGTCGTCTGTTAGAGGCTGGTTTTACAAATATTTATACTCCTCACGCAAGCCTTATCCATCATGAAGGAGCTTCACGAGGCAAGGATGTGGACGAAGCGTCCATAATCAGGGGGCGTAAAGAAATGGCGTATTTTTACAAACGCTGGAAACATTTTTTTCCAGACAGATATTACAGTCCATATTTTTCAAGGATAATTGACACATACAAGCTTCTTATTCCTGAAGAGCAACCCTGCTTCGTGCAATAGGGCGCTGCCATCAAATCCCTGCTCTGGATGAATGGAGAAAAGAGAAGACATGGCTTTCAACAGAAACATCGCGCTTGTCAGCACCGTTACCCGCTCACATCTGCCGTTCGCGCGCACCATGTTCCAGTCAATGCGCTGCTTTTATCCAGGCATGCGCATGTTCTTGGTGCTGGTAGACGAGCCTGTCGGAGATTGCTCTTGCGGGGATGTTACAGTCATACCGGTGAGGAAGTTGGGGATTCCTGGACTTGACGGCATGATCAATCGCTATACCAATACCGAATTGTGCGTTTCCCTCAAGCCGCATGCCATGAGGCATGTTCTTGCAACCGGTTTTGACGGCGTCATCTACCTTGACAATGACATTTACGCCCTCAGTCCTTTTGCGGAGCTGGAGGAGATTGTCAATGCCGGCAAGGGCATCGTTCTGACCCCGCATCTTAACCGGTGTGAGGGCAGAACCTGCTACAAGGAGCTTGAACTTCTGAAATATGGCACATTCAACCTTGGTTTTGCCTATTTTTCAGGCGGAAAGGAAAGCATTGATTTGTTGAACTGGTGGAGCGACTGGCTCGAGGAATATGCCATGGAAGATCCGACTCTTGATGTTTTTGGCGATCAAAAATGGCTCAACCTCCTACCCGGTTTTACAAACGATTTATGCATCCTCAGGCATGACGGCTATAACGTCGCCTACTGGAACATCCGCCACAGAAAAGTGGAGATAATCAATGACAGATGGTTTTCAAACAGCGTTCCCCTGCGTTTTTTTCATTTCAGCTGCATCAAGTTGGAGGAGCCGTGCGCATTAAAAAAACCGCCCCAGGAATACAGGGAGGAGGATCTGGGGGATATTCCGGCGTTGCTGGAGGTATACAGGGGAAAGTTGCTCGCCAACGGCTATGAGCGCCATATTGGACTGCCCATGCTGCTGCGCAAAAAGCCGCTTGAGAGAAAAGATCTCCGTGAAGCTTGAGAACTGGAAACATTTTGGATGACCCGTACATGAAGAAAAAGATCCTGATTACGGACACCAGGGTGCCACATCATGACATGGTGGCCGCTGATCACACAACATTCCATATTTGCCGAGATCTTGCATCCTTTGGGTTCGATGTCACTTTTCTGCCCGGAATGGACACGTGGCCGGAGAAATACGGACGCGATCTGAAAGCCCTGGGCGTCAGGCTTGATTACGAACGCGCCGTCCATGGCACCCCGGCAGACTATCTCAGACGATTTGCAGGGGAGTTTTCCATTTTTTATCTTCAGCCGCTCTGGCTTGCGCATATCCTCATTGACATCGTCAAAAAAGAAAATCCGCAGGCTGAAATAATATATCATGCGGCGGATCTGACTTTTGTGCGCCTGGAAAGGGAAAAAGAGCTTCTGCACGCCCCACAGGCTGACGCCAAGGCTTCGGAAGCAAGAAGCCAGGAGCTGGATATCGCCATGAAGGCTGACCATGTCATCGTCATCAGCGATACGGAGAAGCAGATTTTACAGAAAGCCGTCGGGCACAGGCTCCCGGTGCATTCCTTCAACTGTCTCTATTCCGGGCTTATTGAAAAGACTGAACCCTTTTCTGGACGAAACGGTATTCTGTTCGTTGGCTCATACGGACATCAACCCAATGTTGATGGTATCCTGTGGTTTGCAGACTGCATATGGCCTCTCTTCCGCAAACGTTTCCCGACCGTGCCATTATACCTTGTTGGCGGCTTTGCGCCTCCGGAAATCACGGAGCTTGATAGAAGACCAGGCATCTCCTATCTGGGCCATGTTGAAGATCTGACTCCGCTTCTGCAATCCGCGACCGTGGCGATTGCCCCCCTCCGCTATGGCGCCGGTATAAAGGGTAAAATCGGCATGACGCTTGGGGCTGGACTCCCAAACGTATGCACCCCAATGGCCGTGGAAGGCATGCAACTTGAAAATGAAAAACATGTGCTCATTGCCAGGGACGAACGGATGTTTGCCGACAGTCTTGAACGTCTGCATTCCGATGAGAAATTGTGGAAAAGACTGTCGGACAACGGCAAGGAGGTCATACATAAGAAATTTGGCATTGAGGCGTGTTCAAAAAGATTTAAAGCCATTCTGGAGAAAACGGGGATAATGGAGCACGAGTCATGAAATATTTACCCGCCACGGAGCTGCAACGCGCTCGTGAACATGGCTGGAACAATCAGTCCGGTTCACATCCACCATTGCATATCAGGATGATGTTGTTTACGCCATTTTTAGCAATATCAATGCCGGTGAGTGCATAATTGAGGTTGGCTGCTGGCGTGGGGGCCTTACTTTACAATACGCCACTCTTGCGCAATGGTTTTCCAAAAAACTGATTGTGATTGACCTGGACGCCGCCATGCTTTCCCATGCAAAAAATCTTGTTGATAAGCTCTACCCCGATCTTGGTGTCGTCTATTTTAACGGCACACTGGCGAATTACATGGATTCAGGAGAATTTCCGGACAATGTTGTGGCGCTCGTTCTGGATGCCGATCATTCATATGCAGGCTGTAAGAAAGACTGTCTTGCCCTCAAAGATGTGCATGACAAATGTCGTATGTTTATTTTTCATGATTTTTCAATGCGACGTGCGGAGGATCCTCCGCATCTGGGAGCAGTTGATCGCGCGATATATGAGGTTTTCGGCAAGGATGTCCGCCTTGTCCCCACAGGCTTGAAGATGACGGAACCAGGAAAACCCAATGAGGACGGCGTATATATTGAGTCCAGCGAGGGCGCGATTCTGATAACCGGCTGGAACTCGTTTAAGTAATCAGCATATTGCAAAACTACCATGCTTTTCAGCTCGCTTGTCTTTATCTTTCTTTTTCTGCCCTTTGTGCTTTTGCTTCATTCCCTGCTCAGGGAGAGCTGGCGCAATTCGTTTCTATTTTTTGCCTCTCTCTTTTTTTACGCATGGGGTGAGCCATCCTTCCTTTTTGTGCTGATTGTTTCAATCTGCCTTAACTATGGAACGGGTCTTCTGCTGGCAGCGCCAAACCATTGCCGCAAGGCCGTGCTGACATGCGGAATCTTGGTCAATCTTCTGCTCCTTTTTTATTTCAAATACACGGTCTTCTTTCTTGATGCGCTGATGCCCTTTTTTACCAAAATCGGCTTTGTGCCTTTTGAAATCCCCAAAATCTGGCTTCCAATCGGGATTTCCTTTTTCACATTCCAGGGAATATCCTATTTGGTTGACATTTACCGGGGAGAGGCGGTTGCGCAAAAGAACTTCATATCTCTTGGTATGTACATTGCCTTGTTTCCACAGCTCATTGCCGGGCCCATTGTCCGTTACAAAAGCATTGAAACGCGGATCAATGAGCGCAAAGTATCGACGCAGGCCATCCGGGACGGTCTGCGCCTTTTTTGCATCGGACTTGCGCAAAAGGTTATCATTGCCAATCCCCTTGGCAAGGTGGCAGACTTGGCATTTTCAACCCCGGATTTGTCAATGCCTTTGGCATGGCTAGGCGCATCAGCCTATATGCTCCAGATCTATTATGATTTTG
This sequence comes from Desulfovibrio sp. ZJ200, assembly GCF_011039095.1. Classification (NCBI taxonomy): domain Bacteria; kingdom Pseudomonadati; phylum Thermodesulfobacteriota; class Desulfovibrionia; order Desulfovibrionales; family Desulfovibrionaceae; genus Desulfovibrio; species Desulfovibrio sp. ZJ200. Next base: position 16,803 of record NZ_JAAKEH010000046.1, read on the forward strand.
CAGGATACTCGACAATGGCCATTGGCATTGGCAAGGCGTTGGGGTTCCAGTTTCCCGAAAACTTCAATTTCCCGTATTTCGCCACCTCAATGTCTGATTTTTGGCGTCGCTGGCATATTTCCCTTTCCAGCTGGTTCAGGGACTATTTGTACATTCCTCTTGGCGGAAACCGCAAGGGGCATGGCAAAACATTGCGCAACCTGGTTTTGGTTTTTTGCGCCACAGGTTTTTGGCACGGCGCCAACTGGACCTTTCTTGTCTGGGGGCTTTGGCATGGCATGTTCCTTGTTCTGGAACGCATGTTCAGAGGCAAACCCCTCAAATTCCCCAGTTTTGTAAGGCACTTCTATGTAATCATTGCTGTCCTGATCGGCTGGGTGGTTTTCAGATGTGAAAACATGCGGGAGGCCTGGGCTTGCATTGAAACACTTTTTAACTTCACGCATCCTGCACTATCGCCCCTTTTTTTGGAATTGTTCAATAATTTCACCATATTTATTTACATTTGCGCCATAATTGGCTGTCTGCCGCCCATTATGTTGCGAATGGAAACAGTTTTTTTACGCCATGACATGTTTTATGACTGCGCAGCCTTGCTCTGTCTGTTGTTTTCAGTCGTCTTTCTTATCAATTCCGACTTCAACCCGTTTTTATATTTCCGTTTTTGAGACAAAATGATGAGCATCAAAAAAATATTCTTTTTTCTGTTTTTCGGGGCGATCATTCTCTGCCCACTGGTTTTTTTTGACTTTTCAAGCGGTGTATCCAGTGAAAACCGGATGAAGGAAAAATTCCCGGAATTTCCAGCCGCTGTTTCCGATTTGAAAACTTTTACAGGTCGGTTTGAAACATGGTTTAATGACAGAATCGGCTTCCGGCAAGAGCTCATCAGCTTCTATAATAAAACTTTCGCATCTGTTTTCGGAGTTTCGCCTGTGGACAATATTGCCCTTGGTAAAAACGGAACTGTGTTCCTGACGGCTGCGTCTCATGCCAAGGTGCGTCATGATGATATTTTATCCGCCTTTGGCGGTGAACAGGATTGGGAAAACTCTGTAAAATTGCAAAAAAAACTGATTGAGGATGCTTGGGCATGGATTGGGGAGGCCGGAGTTAAAACATTATTTCTTGCCGTTCCGACCTCGCCGGTTTTGCGTTTTGGCGATTTGCCGGATTTTTTACAAAAAATGATCGATAAAAAGAAAGTGGAAAATCCGCCGATTACGGAGGCACTAAATAATTTCTTGAAGGAACACCCCCCGGCTGTGGGAAGTTTTCTTTATCCCCTGGAAGAGGCGGTTAGGCTTTCAAAACTGCATCATGTCTATCCCCAAAAGAATTTCCATTGGAGCGTATCCCCGTTCACCGTCCTTGTTGCCGGACGTCTGGCGGAACTTCTGGGGGATGATCCACCGCGGCCCAGTTCCGGTGATGCTTTCAGACCTTGTGTTACCACTTCCGATTTGAGTCATTTAATGGGCTTTGTTATGCATAATGAAAACGATTTATGCCCGACGGAAGAATTTCTGCATGAATTTCCCCTTGTTCATTATAATTTCAAATCCCCTCCTCCGTCCTTATCCCTGCTCGGTGACTTGCAGGCTGCCGCTTACTGGGCAAATGAGAAAGGTATTCCGAAAAACATACTCGTGATAGGGGATAGCTTTAATGCAGCTCTTGGTCTGCCTCTCTCCCGCATATATAAAAATGTGTTGACTGTTGACTATTGGGGGATTGAAAGACAGCACAAAGATCAGGTAGAGACGATTTTACGAAAAATTCGGGATGAGTTCCAACCTGACGCAATTATTTTCGTTTCCCACAACTATTTCTGGCCCATAGCAAGACCGGCATTCAAAAGTCTTAAATCGGGCAATAAAAAACATCTCCACAATCGGGATAAAATGTGTACTAGAGCAGATTACCTTTGACTTTCATAAAAAGTCAAAGATAATCTGCTCTAGCTGTACGATGGAAGGAGGTCACAATGATGAGTGAGTGTGATAAGGGAATAATTTCGGAGTTTATGGATATTCTTGAAAAGCATATAAATTTTTATGACGACTGGAAGCCTGCCTATTATCGCGTTCAAGAAAAAAGATTTCTTCATACCGTCCCGTTTATAAAAAATTACTCTGCGGTTTCCGAAGAGTTGAGCCTGCTGTCAGATCAAGTCGGAACTGCTACACATGATGCGTTTAGAGTAAAGACTGAAAAGGGGAGTGCCCTTGAGCTTGGTTCAATCGGATCGCTCTTTCTTCACTATCTTAAGCATGTATGTCACTACAAAAATGTTTTTGGGACAGGGGTATTCCCAGGAGATAAGAAAATTGATGAGTATTTTATAGAAAATGACGTATTATGCGAAAAATATTCCTATAAGAAATTCAATCTTGATTTCCAGTCAGAGTTGTTCCCATGCGCGGACAATTTCTTTGATTTTGTGCTTTGCATGGAAGTCATCGAACATCTGAATCATAATCCCTATTTTCTTCTGAAAGAAATCAACCGCCTAACCCGGCCCTATGGCATGCTCCTGTTAACAACGCCTAACGTGAACTGCCTGGGGAATGTTAAAAAAATTCTGACAGGCGCTATTCCCATGGTTTGTCCTGAATTTAACATTCGAAATGATCCGTCAGCTATACATACCAGAGAATATTCGATTCCCACCTTGAATGAATTTCTGGAGCATGCGGGCTTCAAGCCAGTCTGCATAAAAACGGTGAATTCTTTCTCTTCGGACACGGATCTGAAGGCTCTGAAGGACATCAAGACCCTGATAACTGATAACGGCTATTCCATTGAATACCGGGGGGACAATATACTCATCCTGGCACAGAAGCTTTCATTGCCAAAATCCGGCTACCCAGCCCTCTACGTGTGAACGTCTCTTTCTCCTCTTCCCTCAAAAATCTTTACAATCTACGGTCTGTAGGCATTGAAAATATAGAAATTTAATAGAAAAAGGGTGTTTCCCCTCTCAACATTTAAACCTCCCTATGAGGCTATTTAAACCTCCCTATGAGGCTTAAAAAATTTTATGCTTGCATCCGCATTTTGCTCCAACAACAAACCGGGCAAGAATTAAAAATGACCATTTTTGCAAACGGCATGGGGGGGGGCATAGGCCGCTTTCTGTGGCCTCCCCTTGAAAAACTCGGAGCAGTCCGCATTGCCTCGCGCCTTGGATCGTCCACGCTCGTCCATGATTTGAAGAACCCTCCGGCTCAAGATAAAGTGCATTTTGCCAAAGGAGATATCCTGATCTTCCTGGCGGCTCTTTCAAAACCTGGAGACTGCGCCCGCAATCCCAGAGAGGCATGGCGCATAAACGTTGAAAATACCGGGGCGCTCATTGAAAGGGCGCTTTCAGCAGGCGCTAGAGTCCTGTTTTTTTCTTCTGACACAGTGTATGGCAACCAGGATGGCCCTCTTGACGAATCCGCCTCTCTCAAGGCCGAGGAGCCGTACGGTCGTATGAAGGCTGCTGTAGAAACTCGTTTTTGCAGAACCGCCGGCTTTACTGCCTTGCGCCTTTCCTATGTAGTTTCACCTGCGGATGGTGTAACAACATATCTGCAGGAATGCGCCCGAACAGGCAACATAGCCGAAGTGTTTGCTGAATACGCACGCAACATGATCGGAGTGGAGGATGTTGTGGAAGCCGTGCTCACCCTGACACGGCTGGCGCAGACAGGGTGCCCATTGCCGCCGGCAGTCAATCTGGCAGGCAAAAGTTGTGTGACGCGCCTTGAGATGGCGAAAGCCTATAGGGACGCCGTCGCGCCAAATCTTTCCGTCCGTGAGATTCCTGCGCCTGATGGCTTTTTTTCGGTACGTCCAAAAAAAATTTCCCTTGATGTCTCCCTTCTTACCTCTCTTATGCAACGCTCCCCTCACCTGCTCACTGAAGTTTATCGAAACGCAATCCTAAAAGGAGAACTGCAAAATGACTAAAAAGGCATTCATCACCGGTATTACCGGCATGGTTGGTTCGCATCTCCTTGACTATCTTCTGGAAAACACCGACTGGGACATCTACGGTCTGTTGCGCTGGCGCAGTCCGCTTGACAACATTCGCCATCACCTTGATCTCATTAACAACCGAAATCGAGTTTTTTTGACCTATGGTGATCTGAACGATCCCATCTCCCTTCAGAAGGCAGTGGGAGACATCCAGCCTGATTACGTTTTTCACCTGGCAGCCCAGAGCTTTCCCCGCACAAGTTTTGACGCCCCCCTGGATACCCTTGCGACAAACATAAACGGCACGGCAAGCCTGCTCGAAGCCATTCGTCACAACGTGCACACTTCTCCTGTCATTCATGTCTGCGCATCCTCGGAGGTTTTTGGCCGCGTCCCCCGCGAGAGGCTCCCCATCAACGAGGAATGCACATTTCATCCGGCATCTCCCTATGCCATTTCCAAAGTCGGTACGGATCTTCTGGGCCGTTATTATGCCGAGGCTTACGGAATGACCGTAATGACAACCCGCATGTTCACCCATACAGGGCCGAGGCGCGGGGATGTCTTTGCAGAATCCACCTTTGCCAAGCAAATCGCTCTCATTGAAGCCGGTTACCTGCCACCGGTCGTCAAAACGGGAAACCTTGATTCCCTGCGCACATGGGCCGATGTCCGGGATGCAGTGCGGGCCTATTACATGCTTGTGACCGTCGACCCCCAAAAGGGAGCCTATTACAATATCGGGGGCTCGCATGTCTGTTCCGTGCGCGATATGCTTGACACGCTTCTGGATTTTTCAGCAAGAAAGGATATCGCAATCGAAACGGATCCGGAAAGGTTGCGTCCCATTGACGCTGATCTCCAAGTGCCTGACACTTCAAAATTTCGGGCTCATACAGGCTGGGAGCCTTTGATACCTTTTGAAACGACCATGCGCGATCTGCTTGATTACTGGAGAAGCCGTGTCAAAAAGGAGGGGGTGGAACTTGCAAGATAACGCCCTGTATTGTAGAGATTGACCAATCAAATATCCAATCAACCCTGTAAAAATGACTAGGAGGCATTCCCATGCTTGAAAAAGTCAAAGCAATTGTCCAAGTTGCAAATGAAAACCGGAATTCGGTAACAGAGATACCGACAATGCTCCAGCCACAGGAACAGATGTTTCTGTATCTTTTGGCTAAAGATTACTATTCAGAAATCGGTTCAATATTTGATGCGGGAATTTGTCTTGGAGGGTGCACAGATTGCTTTGCCAAAGGTTTGAATGACAGAGCAGGTAAATTAAAAAATAAAGATGTTGTGTATTCATATGAATTGGGAATTGCCGATGATGATTATGTGACTCAATTTATATATGATAATTATAAAGTTAGAAAGAAAAGAGGTGATTCGTTTATTGATATAATAGAAAATAATATTTCAAAAATGCCTCAAAAAAAACATATCATCTTTAATCAGGGCGATATACTTGAAAAAACCTATCCTGATCCCATTGAAATCATGTTTTTGGACGTTTGTAAAACGCAATCAATAAACCACAAAATGCAAAAATTATTTGCAAATCTTATACCGGGCCAATCGGTTTTGATACAGCAAGATTATTTTCATTCCTGGCATCCGTATATTCATACTACAATGGGATATTTAAAAGACTACTTTTACCCAGTTGGATCAGTCTATTATGGTTCATTTGTTTTTCTGTATAAAAAATCGATACCTGAGGATGTATTAAATATTGATCCATATGATTGCTTTCCAGTTGATGCTATTGATAATTTCATTAGCGAATATTTTTACCTGCTTGACAACAAATACAGGAATCACATGGAAATGGCTCGAGCTTTTATGTATTTTGAAAAAAAAGAATATGATAAATCATTATCTATAATTGAAAGTTTGAAAGGCCGATCTGAATTGCCGTGGGATTTTGAATACACCTGTAATTATATTAAAAAAAATATAAAATAAGTGATATAAATATTTCATTGAGGTCAGCGAGCCAATTAGGGCCTGTTAACACTCTCTAAGCGCTTCAACGATGAGGGCAAACAGAATGAAGCCAAGAAACAAGGCGTCAAGCTTATCATAGCGGGTTGCTATGCGCCTGTAGCCCTTCAAGCGTCGAAACAGTCTCTCAACTTCATTGCGTTTTTTGTATAATTCCTTGTCATAATTCCAAGGCTTACGCCGCAAGGGATGGGGAGGGACTACTGGCGCATAGCCCAGACGACGACTCAATTGTTGTGTTTCGTTGCCTTCGTAGGCTCTGTCCATAAGGAGACTGCAAGGCGCAGGCGCAGGGCCGAGGGCTTCCAGAAGTTTTCTGCCTTGAGGCGCATCTCCCGCATTGCCGGGGGAAAGACTGAATATCAGGGCACATTCAGGGGACGC
>NZ_JAAKEH010000047.1:0-22628 GCF_011039095.1 Desulfovibrio sp. ZJ200
TTTCCCGAGAATTTTTCCGCTTCGATATACCGTGCTGGCATGGCACTTTGGGCAGTCGGGCTTTGCTTCCATGGGCTCCTCCTGTTGGAGGGAGATAACATATTTACATCATATTGTTAATACTCTCTGTGGAGGAACGCGGCATTGACGCTTCCCTCGGCTCCGACGGGGGGGGCTCTCCGGCGGCCAGGCCCAGCGCCTGTCCATCGCCCGCGCTCTCTACGCCGATCCCTCCGTCCTCATTCTTGACGAGGCCACCAGCGCTCTGGACGGCGGCGTGGAACACGCCATCATGGATACCTTTTTCTCCCTGCCGCAGGATATTACCCTTGTGATCATCGCGCACCGGCTGACAACCGTGGAGCGTTGCGACACGCTCATCTGGATTGAGAACGGCCGCCTGCGCGACATGGGCGCGCCGGAACGGCTATTGCCACGATATGAGGCGGCGCTGTTGCAGCGGGAAGAATAACCTTCCGCCCCGCCCCGGGCTTCTCCCTCATCCATGCAGCGTCTCCTCCGGTCTGTGCGTCAATTCCGCGGATGGCGAGGAGGGCGCCCTTCCCAAACGTCCCCCATTTTTTGATTGAAAATATTCATTTTCAATCACTTCGCCGCCATCATTTCGCATCCAGGCTTCAGCCGTTGCGACGAAGGAAGCTACGGATGGAGACAGCAAGTAGAGCAGATTACCTTTGACTTTTTATGAAAGTCAAAGGTGGCATTCAGGCGAAAAACGCGGTTTTCGTCTGAATGTACGCCGCGTTGCGGCGGCTGCCGCTTTCGCGTCAGCAGAGCATTTTCAAAGAGAAAATGCTCCAGGCCGGTCGCGCGTTGAGACAGCGCCGGGCGGTTCAGGAATCCAGCCAGGCGTCCAGCGCCGTGCGCACAGCCGGATTCTGGGGTTGGTGCAGCGCGAGCTGCTGATCCCCGGCCTCGCGGTGCAGAAATTGCCGCAAGTAGGGATCGTCGCTGGCTTCCAGGGCGGCCAGCGGGCCGGAAAAGATCGCGCCGCCGTCCCTGAGCACCAGCACATGATCCGCAATGGCGCGCAGACTGGCCAGATCATGACTCACTGCCACCAGGGTCATTTCAGAGTATTGCTCGTGCATGGAGCGCAGCAGCTCGTCCATGCGGGCCGCAGTGATCGGGTCCAGGCCGGAAGTGGGCTCGTCGCAGAGCAGAATGCGCGGTTCGGCGATAATCGCGCGCGCCAGGCCCGCGCGCTTGCGCATGCCGCCGGACAACTGGTTGGGGAAAAAATCCGCAAAATCCTCAAGGCCGACCATGCGCAGCACGCGCAGGGCAGCCTCGCGAATCAGGGGCCTGGGCAGATGCAGATGCTCGCTCAGAGGAAGGGCCACGTTCTGGGCCAGAGAGAGCGCGCCCAGCAACGCGCCGTCCTGAAAAAGCACGCCCATCTGACGGCGCACGCGGCGGAATTCCCGCGTGCCGAGCCTGAAAAGATCCCGGCCGCCGATCAGCACGCTGCCGGAAATGGGCCGCGAAAGGCCGATGATGTGCCTGAGCAGGGTGGACTTGCCCCCGCCGGAACCGCCCAGGATGACGGAAACCTTGCCCGCGGGCAGCACGGCATTGATGTCGCGCAGCACCACATGCTCGCCGTAGCCCACGGTCAGCGACCGGAATTCAATGTCCCAAGTCTGCATGGATACCGCCTAGTTCATTTTTTGATTGAAAATATCTATTTTCAATCACTTCGCTGCCATCATTTCGCGTCCAGAACGCGGTCTGAACGCTCATTCGGCGCGGGCGCCAGCTAACGCTGTCGCCAGAGCGTTTAGCTAATTTCATTAGCAAAACGCTCTAGAGCAGAAAGGAAGTCAGCACATAATCCGCGGCCAGAATCAGCACGCAGGAAATGACCACCGCCGAAGTCGTGGCGTTGCCCACGGCCTCGGGGCCCACGCTGTCGCGGCGGCGGTGGGTGTAATAGCCCTGGCGGCAGCAGACCGTGGCCACCAGCAGGCCGAAAACCACGGCCTTGATAAAGCCGCCCGCCACGTCGTTCATGGTCACGGAACTGGCGATACGGTAAAAGTAGGCGCCTTCGTTGATGCCGAGCATCAGCACCCCGGTGAGATAGCCGCCGATAATCCCGATGACGTCGAAAACGGCCGTGAGCAAGGGGAAGGAGATCAGCGCGGCCAGCAGACGCGGGCTGACCAGATAGCCCAGGGAGTTGATATCCATGACGTCCAGGGCGTCGATCTGATCCGTGATCCGCATGACCCCGATTTCCGCGGCCATGGACGAACCGGCCCGCCCGGTGAGCATAATGGCCGTGAGCACTGGCCCGAGCTCGCGGATCAGGGTCAGGGACACGGCCGAGCCCAACATGCCCACCGAGCCGAACTGGACCAGGGTGTAGTAGCCCTGGAGGCCCAGGACCATGCCGCAGAAGATGCCGATCAACAAAATCACGAACAGGGATTTGTAGCCGATCACATACACTTGCTGCAAGGTGCGCGGAAAAATTTTGACGCTGCTGAAAATCTGCGCGAGCCCGGCCAGCATGAACAGCGCCGTGCCGCCCACGGCGTCAATGCCCCGCAAACAGGGGCGGCCCAGCGCGCGCAAAAAACGCGCAAAGGCGGGAGCATCGGAACGACTTGCCATGACCGGCCTCATTTGCTCTTCCGGCTTTTGCCGGAAACAGGTTTTTTCGCGGCCAGAATGGGCGCGCCCAGCTTCATGCGCCGGAGTTCCTCGCGCAGATTGGCGGCATCCAGTTCCGTGCCGCGCAGGCTGACCATGACCAGAAGCACTTTGCCGCTTTTCTGCTGACGGCTGCGCAGGCCGCGCTCCTCCAGCCGGGCCCGCAACCTGTCCGCGTCAGCCTTGTCTTTAAAGGCCGCCGCCTGGAAAAGCCAGTCAAAAAGCGGCGCTTTCGGCTGCGAAACCTGCGGGGCTTGCGAGGGTTGCGCAGCTTGACTTGCGGCCTGCCCCCGGGACGCGGCAGGGCGGGCTTGCGCGCCCCCTTGCGTTTGCGCGGCAGGCGTGGGGGGCGCTGTTCCCCCCGCATTCTGACTGATGCCCCAGGCTGCCAGCCCCTCGCCCTGGGGACGGCTGAAGGGATAGGCGGGCGAGGCGGCTTGCGAATCGGCAGGAAGGGCAGGGGCCGCGTTTTGAGCGCCAGCGGCCTGGGCCGCGCCGGTCCGGGCGGCAGTATTCCCGGTGCCCGGGGGCGTGGCCGCCGTGGTTTCGGCGTGCTGCGTCCCGGCTGACTGCGGCGCGGCAGGCTGAGCAGGCGCGGGCCAGTCGGGCGGGGCGGCAGGCGAAGCGCCCTGGGCGGCGCTCGCGGCCGGCTCCTCCGCAATCATGCCGGTGATCTGCCCCACGCGTTTTTCCGGATTCTGGCCGCGACCGACCATAAAGCCCATAAAAAAAGACCAGCCCACGGCCGCCATCAGCACCAGGCCGAGCGCGGCCAGGGCCGCGCCGGACAAACTGACGGTGAAGCGGCGCTGCCTGTCGCTTGCGGAAGGATTTTTCACGCGGACTTTGCGCAGGGGTTGGACCATAAAAGTGTACCTGTTCCGGAGTCCGTTTCTTGTCAAAGGCAAGGGCGTTCAAAAAGTCATGGCGCCGGGGAAGCCGCGCCGCTTCGGGCCAAGGCCATTACATGCTCTGCGGCGCGCTGACGCCGAGAACGTCAAGGCCGTTGCGCACCACTTGCCCCACGGCGCGCAGCAGGGCCAGACGGGCACGGCTGCGCTCGGGCTCCCCGGCCAGCAAAACCTGATGCCTGGCGTAGTAGCTGTGCAAAAGCCCGGCCAGCTCCGTCAGATAATGGCTGACATGATGCGCGGCCAGGGCTCTGGCCGCGGCTGCCAGCATATCCTCGAAACAGGCGGCCTTGCGCAGCAGGGCCATGTCTTCCGGCGTGTCCAGGCTGGTGAGCGCGGCCTCGTCCGACCTTGCGGGCAGGATGATGCCGCGCTCCTCCGCGCGGCGCAGCACCGCGCAGATCCGGGCATGGGCGTACTGCACATAATAGACCGGGTTGTCCAGACTGCGCTGCCTGGCCAGCTCCAGATCGAAATCCAGAGGGCTGTCGCTCTTGCGCGAGAGAAAAAGAAAGCGCGCCGCGTCCGTGCCCACTTCCTGCAAAACGTCGGCCAGGGTCTCGAAAGTGCCCGCGCGGGTGGACATGCTCACCGGCTTCCCGTGCTGCAGGAGATTGACCAACTGGATCAGCACCACGTCAAAGCTCTCGCGCTCTTTGCCCATGGCTGCCACGGCGGCCCGCATCCGCGGCACATAGCCGTGATGATCCGCGCCCCAGACGTCGATGAGCCAGTCGTAGCCGCGCTGAAATTTGTCATGATGGTAGGCGATATCCGACGCGAAGTAGGTCAGGCTGCCGTCGGACTTTTTCAGCACGCGATCCTTGTCGTCGCCCAGTTGTTCGGTGGCGAACCAGAAAGCGCCGTCCTTCTCGTAGGTGAAGCCCGCCTTGCGCAGCGCCGCAAAAGCCGCGTCCACGGCCCCGCTTTTCACGAGGGTCTTTTCCGAAAACCAGTGCCCGTGCTCCACGCGAAAGGCTTGCAGATCCGCCTTGATCCCGGCCAGTATGACCTCTTTGGCCCGCTCATGGCAGCGGTCCCGGCCCTGATCCGGCGGCAGATCCGGCAGCCCGGGATCGGCCTCAAGCATTTCCCGCGCGATATCAATGATATACGCGCCCCGGTAATACTCCTCGGGCCAGTCCACCGGGCGTTGGGCCAGCTCCTGCACGCGCAGCCAGACCGAAAGGCCCAGCAGGCGCATCTGGCGGCCCGCATCATTTATATAATATTCCGTGTCCACGGCGTATCCGGCCTTGCGCAACAAGCGGGCCAGGCTGTCGCCCACGGCCGCGCCCCGCCCGTGGCCCACATGCAAAGGGCCGGTGGGGTTGGCCGAAACATATTCCAGAAGCACCTTGCGGCCGCGCCCCGCGTCGCTTGCGCCATAGGCCCCGCCTGCCGCTTCGATGTCCGCAATCACACGCCGCCAGAAGGCCTGGCTGAAGGTCACATTGCAGAATCCCGGCCCCGCGGCTTCGGCTTTTTCCAGCTCCGGGCAGCGTTCCAACAATTTGGCCGCGAATTTTTGGGCCAGTTCCCGGGGGCTGGTTCTGGCTTGCCTGGCCAGAAGCATGGCCGCATTCACCGAGAGATCCCCGTGTCTGGCATCACGCGGGGGCTCAATGACGGTTTTGGCGGGCCAGGTCAGGCCTTCTTCCTCAATAACGGCCGCAAGGGCCGTGCGCAGAACTTCTGTGGCGCGCATATTTTTTCGCATCCTCGGCTTGCAGGGCTGGTTTGGTCTTCATGCGCACGGCGCGCGTAAGACGGCAATCAAGTGTTGCCCGGTCACATGGGCCGGGCAGGGCATGTCCGGGCCCAGAGCGTTTTGCTCATGGAATTGGCTAAACGCTCTAAAGGCCGAAACCCCTGGCGCTTTGCAAATCGTTGACCAGCGCAATGCGCGGCTCGTCCGCTTCTGCGGCGATTCCGGCCAGGCAGGGGGCCACCATTTTGCCCAGAACTGCCTTGGGCCCCAGCTCCAGCCAGAAGCGCGCGCCATCCGTATATTGATTGCGGACGGTTTCAATCCAGCGCACCGGAGAGGTCATTTGTTCCAGCAGATTTTCCCTGGCGCTTTCGCCGTCGTGCGCCGCCTTGCCGTTCACGTTGCAGTAGACCGGAAAACGCGGTTTTTGCCAGACCGCCTTGCGCAGCAACGGCGCAAGCTCCCGGTTGGCCTCGCGCATCATGGGGCTGTGAAACGCGCCGCTGACTTTGAGCTCCAGGCCGCGCCCCTTATGCTCCCTGGCTTTTCGGCAGGCCAGAGCCACAGCGTCTTTGGCCCCGCTGACCACAAACTGCGCGGGAGTATTATAGTTGGCCACGAGCAGCAATGCCTCGCTCTCCGTGGCCGCCTCGGCCACAATGCGGGCGACCCGGGCCTCGTCCAGCTTGAGCAGGGCGGCCATGCCGCCCGTGCCCTGCGGATCGGCCTCGGCCATCAGACGGCCGCGCAAGGCCGTGAGCTCCAGAACCGTGTCCGGCGAAAGCACCCCGGCCGCGGCCAGGGCGCTGAACTCGCCCAGGCTGTGCCCGGCCGCGCCCAGAGGCGCGGCGCTGCCGATGCGGGCGGCCGTTTCGCGCCACAAATTCAGATTGACCACGGTCAAGGCGGGTTGCAGGGCGCGGGTGTCGCTCATGGCAGCATCATCGCCTTCCCAGCAGATCTCGCGCAGGGGCAGGCGGCTGATGCTTTCCGCGCGTTTCCAAAGATTCATGGCCTCGGAAGAGGCTTCGGCCAGATCGCGGCCCATGCCGGGCTCTTGTGAGCCCTGGCCGGGAAAGAGCAGAACGGGTTGCGTCATTGTGCGGCTAGACCTCCGGAATAATGCCCACAACAGGGCGAATCGTTTTTTTACGTTATCGGCGCGGACCTTGCAAGTCCCGTCCGCGAGGGATATGACTGGCTCTGTCCGGATCTGCGCGGATCTGCGCGGCCCTGCGCGGGCTGTCCGGTCGCTTCCCGGCAAAGGATCTTGGAACGGCTCCGCAGATCAATGACCGGCGTCCGACCGGGAAGCGCATTTTTTCGGTATGTTCGGGTTTCTGATCGAAAAGGCGGAGAAGGTGAGAATGCAACAACAGACGGTGGACCTCAAAGAACTGGCGCGGCTGGCGGCGGCCTCGGGCGCGGATCTGCCTGCAACGGCCCTGGAGCCGCTGGCAGTGTATCTGGAGATGCTCTGCCGCTGGAACACGGCCATGAACCTGACCGGCGCGCGGAACTGGCAGGATGCCCTGACCCGTTTGGCAGTGGACAGTTTTCATCTGGCCGCTTTTCTGGACAGTCTGGATCTGCCCGCTGCGCCGCTGAGCTGGGATCTCGGCTCCGGCGCGGGCCTGCCGGGCATCCCTCTGCGCCTGGTCTGGACCAGGGGCGCGTATTACCTGGTTGAAGTGCGCGAAAAGCGAGCCCTTTTTCTCTCCAGCGTGCTTTCCCGCCTGCGCTTGCCTGCCACCCATGTTTTCCGGGGTTCGGTGGAGCATTTTTTTCAGGGCCAGTGTTGCCCCGCGGACTGCATCGTCAGCCGGGCCTTCATGCCCTGGCGTAATCTGCTGGATCTTGCGTTGCCGCATTTGCGGCCCGAGGGGGTTTTGATCATTCTTGCCCTGACGCCCGCGCCCGAGCAGTTGCCCGCGCCCTGGCGGCTCGGATGCGCGCGCTCCTACACGGTGGCGGGCAGGGGGCGCTGGTTCTGGGCGCTCAGGCCCGCCGGGCCGGGCGGGACGGCCCACAGTGCCGCGCCAGCCGGAGCGGCAGGCGCGGGCGCGTCGGGGAATCGTAACGGAGAAACGCAGCCGTGCGGCAACTGACGCCGCCCGCAACCCGATCGGATTCGGCTGAAGCCGCCCGGCCTGTCGGTTCCGGCGGCGGCAGCCCGCCCTCCCGCCCCGCGACTTTCGGGCAACAGGGCCGGGGCGGGGAGTCTTTGCGCCTCTGGCGTCGGGGCGTGCTCTGGGGGCTCGTGACTCTGGTCCTGGCCTTTGCCCTGCGCATGGTGGAGTGGCCCTGCTGGCAGAATCCGGAATACCGCCTGAGCAAGGAGTGGCTGCTGGCCACCCATGACGCCTACCACTGGGTGGCCGGGGCCGAGGGGTTCGGCCTGGCCGTGGGGCACCCCATGGCTGAAATGCTGCGGGCTATTGCCGGGGCCCTGCATACCAGTCCGGCGGCCGTGGCATTCTGGTTTCCGGCTGTGCTGGCCAGTCTGGTGGCCGGGATCGTTTTTGCCTGGGTCTGGGCCCTGGGCAGCATGGAGGCAGGCGTGGCCGCCGGTCTGCTGACTTCCCTGGCGCCCGGTTTTCTGGCCCGCACCCTGCTCGGCTATTATGACACGGATCTGGTGACCCTTTTCTTTCCCCTGCTCATGACGCTGGTCCCGGCCTGCTGGGCCATGCGCTACATGCTGCTGCCCCGGATGATCCTGCGGCGTCTCGTGGCGGGGACGGGCCTCAAGGCGACCCCGGATCAGTGGCGCGCCCGCGCCGTGGAGCAATGCCAGCCGCTGGGCAATCCCCTGCGCTGGCAGTGGGTGCTGCTGCTCGGGGCTTCGGGGATTGTTTCCTGGTGGACCCAGGAATGGCATTCGGTTTTTCCCTATCTGATCCGCTACAATGTGATCCTTCTGGCCGTCATGAGCCTGATCATGGCCCCGCGCGGGCGGCGCGCTCTTTTGCTGCTGGGCGCTCTGGCCTATGCGCTGCCCACCCTGGGCGGCCCGGCCGGCCTTGCCTTCAGCCTGATCCTGCTGGCTGCGGGCAGCGGGCCGGGGCGTCCCTTGCGCCGCCTGCTCTGCCGCCCGTCCGTGCTGGTTCTGCTCTGGCTGGGCACACTCGCGCTGTTGCTGCAGGGGCAAATCCTGACCACCCTGATTAACCATGCCAACGCCTATCTCAAGCACGCGGGCGACGTGAAGAGCACCGGCCAGGGCGCGACCCTGGTCTATCCTTCAGTGGCCCAGTCGATCATTGAAGTGCAGGATCTGAGCTTTGCGGCGCTGTTTCCGTACTTTCATCCCTGGATGGAAGCCGCCGTACTCGGGCTGCTCGGCTTCCTGCTGGTGCTCTTCCGCAGGCCGGGCGCGCTTTTTTTGCTGCCCTTGGCCGCCTTGGGGCTCTTGAGCACCAGGCTCGGCGGCAGAATGGTCATGTTTGGCGCGCCGGTGGTGGCCGTGGGGCTGACCCTGCCGCTTTACTGGCTGTTGCAGCGTCTGGTGCGCGCGGATCTGCGCGGGGCAGGGGCCGGACTGCTGACCTCGGCCGTGCTGATCGGCCTGCTGGTGGTTCCGTTTGTGGACATGATCCAGGCCATGTCCCAGGGCCCCATGATCAACCGCCGCCACGCCGACGCCCTGACCCGCGCCCGGACCATGACGCCCGAGGATGCCGTGCTCTGGCTCTGGTGGGATTGGGGCTATGCGGCGCACTATTTCGCGCGGCGGGCCACCATTGCCGACGGCGCGCAGCACGCCGGGCCCTCGCTGTACCTGCCTGCCGCTGTTTTTGCCACGGACAACGCGCGCTTTGCCCGGCAGTTGATCCGCTATACCGCCAAATCCGGCAACGAGCCGGGCAATGTCTTCAAAAATCTGGACGGCGCGGCGGCTCAGGCCCTGATGAACAGCCTGCGCTCGCCGGAAACCCCGCTGATCGAAGCCAACGGGCGGCTCTTCATAGTGGTCAGTTTTGAGATGCTGCGTCTGGGATTCTGGATCAGCAATTTCGGCAACTGGAACTTTGAGACCCGCCAGGGCGAGGGCGGGGCGCTGTCCATTGTGACGCAGGCCCTGGCCTACCACCTGGACAGCGGCGAAGTGCAGCTTGAAGGCAGCCCCACTGTTATTTACGCCTCGTCCATCGGGGTTTTTGAAGAAACCGG
The DNA here is from genome assembly GCF_011039095.1 of Desulfovibrio sp. ZJ200. Lineage (NCBI taxonomy): Bacteria > Pseudomonadati > Thermodesulfobacteriota > Desulfovibrionia > Desulfovibrionales > Desulfovibrionaceae > Desulfovibrio > Desulfovibrio sp. ZJ200. Next base: position 9,475 of record NZ_JAAKEH010000047.1, read on the forward strand.
CGTGACCCGCCGCAATTATGTGCAGGAATGGTTTGACGCCCACCCCAGGGCCACGCCCGAGGAGCAGCAGGCATTTTTGTCCCAACGGCGCAACGTGTATTTTCTCTTTAACCGGGTCACGGACGAAAAGCTGGTCATGGACGAAGGCCTGTACAATTCGCTGATGGTTCAACTCCTGTTGAGCGATCCGCAGGACCCGCGTTTTTCCCCGTATTTCAAGCTGGTCTACGACAATGTTTTTGCCAGGATTTACGAAGTGCTCTGAAATTCCGCCTTCCAAGGCGCTCTGATCCGCACGGGGCGGCGATCGTTCAGAGCATTTTCTCTTTGAAAATGCTCTGCTGACGCGAAAGCGGCAGCCGCCGCAACGCGGCGTACATTCAGGCGAAAACCGCGTTTTTCGCCTCAATGCCACCTTTGACTTTCATAAAAAGTCAAAGGTAATCTGCTCTAGGTCGGGCAGGTATTTTTGTCAGTGATGATAGGGAACCTTGCGCAATATGCACTCCGCCCGGTAAAGCTGCTCCAGGAGGACCACCCGGGCCAGCTCGTGCGGGAGCGTCATGGCCGAAAGGCTGAGCAGGCGGCAGGCGCGGGCGCGCACTTCTTCGTCCAGACCGTAGGCCCCGCCCACAATAAAACAGACCCGGCCGCGCGCCTCCTGATCCATCTGCCGGAGCAGGGCCGCCAGTTGCGGCGAAGTCAGCTTCTCCCCGCGCTCGTCCAGGGCCAGGGGCAGATCCTGCGGGGCCAGAGCTTCCAGAATCCGGCGCCCTTCCAGGGCAGTGCGTCTCTCCGGGGCCAGAGCCGCGTCGCCGTCCCGCACTTCCGCGCATTCCAGACGCCGCCAGCGGGCGATCCGCGTGGCATAGTGGGCGGCGGCGTCTTTCCAGAACACTGTTTTCAGCCTGCCCACGCTGAGCAAGCGCAAAGGTTTGCCAATCATGTCCCATTCCCCCTGCCGCGTGCTGGATCTCAAGGCCGCAGTCCTTTGCCTGCGCCGCGGCGGCGTGCTGATCTTTCCCACCGAGACCTTTTACGGGCTGGGCTGCCTGGCCGCTGACGGCGAGGCTGTGGCCCGTATCTATCAGCTCAAGCGGCGGCCCGTCCAGCAGCCCTTGCCCCTGCTGGCCGCCGACGTGGCCCAGGCTGAGGCCGTGGCCCGGCTGGAAGCCGCGCCGCCGGAATTGCTCGCGGCTTTCTGGCCCGGCCCGCTGACCGTCCTTTTGCCCGCCCGGGCCGCCGACGTTGCGCAGGGCGGCGCGCGCGGCCTGCCCGCCGCCGTGCTCAATGGGGAGGGCAAGGTGGCCGTGCGCGTCACCCCGCATTCGCTGGCCGCGCGTCTGGCGCTGCTGGCGGGCGGCGCGCTGACGGCCAGCAGCGCCAATCTGAGCGGTCGCGCTCCGGCGCGCCATTGGAAGGATCTGGCTCCGGAACTGCTGGCCGCGCTGGCGGAGCTGGGCGATCTGGGCGGCCTGCTGCCTGCCGGAAGGGGAGGAGAACAACCGGCCGGAGGCGCGCCCTCCACCCTGGTGGAACCCCTGGAGGATGCGGAGCGGGGCGGGCAAAAACGCCTGCGACTGCTGCGGGCCGGGGCAATCAGCGCGCAAGCCCTGGCGCGGGCGGGCTTTATGTGCGTGTAAGTAAGGATCGCTGCAACCCGGGAGGGCGGGCAGAGCAGGGCTGCCGCATCGTATGCGTCAGCCCTGCCGTCCCGGATATTCGCTCTCGACGGCAGATGCCAAATTTGGCAGAATCATATCTCTAAGGAGCGCACATTCTCTCTCATTGAGGCAGCGAAATGGTATGAAAAAAACCGTGATTTGTCCGCATTGCGGGCAGCCGTTCAGCAAATACGCCAATCCCACGCCCACCACGGACGTGCTCATCTACACGCCGGAACGCGGCGTAGTAATCATTGAGCGCGGCAACCCGCCTCTGGGCTTTGCCCTGCCCGGCGGCTTCATTGAGGAAGGCGAGCAGGCCGAAGCCGCGGCCCTGCGCGAAATGCGCGAGGAAACCGGCCTGGAGGTCGAACTGACCGGCCTTTTGGGCGTCTATTCCCGCCCGGATCGCGATCCCCGCCAACACACCTTGAGCGTGGTTTTCACCGGCCGCCCGCGCAATCCCGAGGCCTTGCGCGCTGGAGACGACGCGGCCCGGGCCGCTTTTTACGCTCTTGACAAGCTGCCTTTGCCCCTGGTTTTTGACCACGCGCGCATCCTGGCGGATTTCAGGGAGGTTCTGGCCGGTCGCCGCACTCTGGCCGGGGTGGAGCCCTTGCAGGAAGAGGCGCGCTGATGGGCTATGCCTGCCTGAGAGAATGCCTGGCGGATCTGGAGGCTCAGGGGCAACTCAAGCGCGTGGACGCGGAGCTGGACCCCTGTCTGGAGCTGGCTGCCGTACAGCGGCGGGCCTTCCGGGCCAAAGCGCCGGCCCTGCTGTTCACCCGGGTCAAGGGCACGCGCTTTCCCATGCTGGCCAATCTTTTCGGCACGCGCGAGCGTTTGCGTTATATTTTCCGCGACAGTCTGGCCACTGTGGATGCGGTTCTGGCGGCCAGGGCCGATCCCGCGGCAGCCATGCGGCGGCCCTGGCGCTCGCTCAAGGCCCTGCCCGGCCTGTTCCACATGCTGCCGCGCATGGCGCAGGGCGGCAGCGCGCCGGTGCTGGAATGCCGCTGCGCTCTTGCGGATCTGCCGCGTCTGACCTGCTGGCCTCACGACGGCGGCCCCTTTGTCACCCTGCCCCTGGTGTATACCGAAGACCCGCGCAAGCCGGGCCTGGACGCCTCCAATCTGGGCATGTACCGGGTGCAGCTGGCGGGCAATGCCTATGCCGCCGACGAGGCGGGCCTGCACTATCAGATCCACCGGGGCATGGGCGCGCACCACGCCGCAGCCCTGGCCCTGGGGCAGGCCCTGCCCGTGCATGTCTATGTGGGCGGGCCGCCCGCGCTCAGCGTGGCCGCGGTGATGCCTCTGCCCGAGGGCCTTTCCGAACTGCGCTTTGCCGGTCTGCTGGGCGGCCGCCGCACAGCCGTGGCGCGTGACGCGGCCCTGCCGCTGCCGGTGCTGGCCCAGGCGGATTTCTGCATCAGCGGGCATCTGCTGCCCGGGCTCAAGCCCGAGGGGCCGTTCGGCGATCATCTGGGCTATTACAGCCTGCGGCATGATTTCCCGGTGCTCAAGGTGCGGGCTGTGCACCACCGCAGGGACGCGATCTGGCCTTTCACCACTGTGGGCCGCCCGCCGCAGGAAGACACGGTTTTCGGCGATTTCATCCACGAGCTTACCGCCGCGCTGGTGCCGCAGATGTTCGAGGGCGTGCGCGAGGTTCATGCCGTGGACGCGGCCGGCGTGCATCCTCTGCTGCTGGTTCTCGGCAGCGAGCGTTACACGCCGTATGAGGCGCGGCGGCGGCCGCGCGAGCTGCTTACCGCAGCCTTGCATCTGCTGGGCACGACCCAGACCGCGCTGGCCAAATATGTACTGCTGGCCGCGCATGAGGACGCCCCGGGCCTTTCCGCCCGCGATACGCCCGGATTCTTGCGGCATATGCTGGAGCGCGCGGATTTCAGCCGGGATCTGCATTTTCTGACCCGCAGCACCGGCGATACTCTGGATTACACGGGCAGCGGCCTGCACGAGGGCTCCAAGCTGATCTGGGCCTCGGCCGGGGAGAAGCGGCGCGAGCTGGGCCTGGAGCTGACAAGCGCGCCGGACCTGCCCGACGGCTTTTGCGGGCCGCGCGTGGCCGGGCCGGGCCTGCTGGTGCTGCGCGGCCCGGCGCACAGTCTGGGCCGGGGCGAGCCTGACCCCAGGCTGGAAGAACTGGCCCGCGTTTTTGCTTCCTGGCCGGGCCGGGAGGCTTTTCCGCTGCTGGCTGTGGTGGATGACCCGGAATTTTGCGCCGCCAGCCTGGAAAATTTTTTGTGGACGGTCTTCACCCGCTCGGATCCGGCCACGGACAGTTATGGGGCCAATGCCCGCATCCGGGCCAGGCATTGGGCCTGCGACGCGCCGCTGCTTCTGGACGCCCGGCTGAAACCCTTTCATGCCCCGCCCCTGGAAGAGGAGCCGGCGGTTGCCCGCAGGGCGGAGGCTCTGGCCGCGCCGGGCGGGCCTTTGCACGGCTGCTATTAGCGCATTTTTTGATTGAAAATGGATATGTTCAAGCAAAAAATGCTCTAGAGCGGTTTGCTGTTGAAAACGGCAACCGCTCTGGCGGTCGCGGGAGCGGACGCCCGCGCCGGCGGTAGCCGTTAGCAAGCTTTGCTTGCGTACGGATAGCGACAGCGGTTGCGTTGGCTGGCTGTCGCAGTAACCAGTTGCTGTCTTCATCCGTAGCTTCCTTCGTCGCAACGGCTGAAGCAATGAGCCTGAAAACCACGCTTTTCAGGCGCTTGTCCCGCTTGCGGGGACTTGTCCCGCTTGCGGGGAAATGATGGCAGCGCCGCTTTTGAAATTGAATAATTTCAAAAGCAAAATGCTCTAGCTGAAAACCCTGCAACGCGCTGTTTTCTTACCGTATTGCAATGCAAAAACATTGTCTGGCCTGTGAGCCCGAAGCCTCGCCCCTTCTGCGCCTGGAAAATCTCTCGGTGCATTTTCTGCGTGACGGCGGCCTGCTCCCTGCGGTGCGCGATGTGAACCTCACTTTGCACCCTGGCGGCATCACCTGCCTGGTGGGTGAGTCGGGCTGCGGCAAAAGCCTTACGGCGCGCGCCATCCTGCGTCTTGTGCCGGAGACGGCCGTGATCAGCGGTCGTGTTTTGCTTCAGGATACGGATTTGCGTACCCTGCCGGAACGAGCCTTGCGCCGCATCCGTGGGCGACGGGTCGGAATGATTTTTCAAGAGCCCATGACCTCCCTTAACCCCGTGCTGACCGCAGGCGAGCAGGCGGCCGAACCCCTGCGCCTGCATCTGGGCATGAGCCGTGCTGAAGCCCGCCGCGAAACCGAGCGACTCTTTGCCGAAGTGGGCATTCCTTCCCCGCACAGCCGTTATGAAGACTTTCCCCACCAGCTCTCGGGCGGCATGCGCCAAAGAGTGATGATCGCCATGGCCCTGGCCTGCCGACCGGAACTGCTCCTGGCCGACGAGCCGACAACCGCGCTGGATGCCACCATCCAAGGCCAGATTCTGCGTCTGATCGTCAACCAGAGCCGGGACAGAGGCATGGCCGTTCTGCTGATCACCCATGATCTCGGCGTGGTTGCGCAAGTGGCGGATACGGTGGGCGTCATGTATGCCGGGCATCTGGTAGAGCACGCGCCGGCGGGCGAGCTGTTTGCAGCGCCGCTCCACCCCTATACCAGAGGCCTGATGCACTCCGCGCCCAGCCGCGGTTCCATGCAGCTCGATCGCCTGCCCACCATACCGGGCAGTGTGCCCAGCCTGGAGAATATGCCTGAGGGTTGTCCTTTCCATCCGCGCTGCGCCGAAGCCATGCCCCGCTGTGCCGAAGCCATGCCGCCGACCTTTGCCCGGGGCGCGCATGCCACAGCCTGTTGGCTGGCGGCGCAGCCTTCGCGCGACGCCTTCTGACAGTCGCCGACCTGAAAAGAACCGATCCCGGCCGGTAGAGCGTTTTGCTACTTTCATGAGCAAAATGCTCTATGCGCAGCTTGTGGCATACTTCCTCCCTATGGTTGATGGCAAGGAAACTATGCCACACTAACGATTTTTAGCAAATCTCGTGGCTACACACCTTAGGGCGTGTTAGCACTATCCTGCGTATTCTCAACTATTTTAAATGGTTCAATGAAAATTCTTTCCCCGGCAGAATTACGAGGCAGTGTCCCGAAAAAACAAAGTTTTTTCTGATAAGCGTGAACAGGCCCTAGTCATGACCCAAAAATAAATTTTTTTTCTATTTTTTTGCTTAATTCAAACAGAAAATTAGCCTAGAGCATTTTCACTTTGAAAATGCTCTGCTGACGCGAAAGCGGCAGCCGCCGCAACGCGGCGTACATTCAGGCGAAAACCGCGTTTTTCGCCTGAATGCCACCTTTGACTTTTATAAAAAGTCAAAGGTAATCTGCTCTAAAGACTGTGTGTTCAGTTCAACGCTGTGAAACAGGAACGAGCAAAGGAACGCCCTGTCTGTGGCCGCGCGGACTGTTGGCCCACGCCAGACTGTGGCGGATGCCCATGTCGCCCCCTGTGCGCTCATGCGTCATGCCAGAGCGCTTTATCATAGCGTGATATGCAGAGAAAAAACTGTGGAACAGTGGCAAAGCTGATGTGTTCAAGAGCCAACTCCTTGACAGATTCCGCCAAAGACAAGCCGGAGCGCAGCGCACGCCTGTCGCCCCCACAGCGCATACGGCAGGCGCCGCTTCGTCCTGTTCCGATCTTCACGCGGCCATGCCCGTGCTGCTGTCCATTATTGTTGTGACCATAGACCGGCTGCGGCTTGTGGAGCGGTTGTTCCTGAGCCTGGCGCAGCAAACCTGCGGGAATTTCGAGGTGCTGCTCATGCACGCTGCGAAGGTGCCGCAGGCAGATGTGGCCGCCGTGTGCCGCCGCTTTCCCGAACTGACGATCCGCGCCTTCCCCACGCCGGACACCTGCCTGTCGCGCTCGCGCAACGCGGCGCTGCCTCACATTCGCGGCGAGCTGTTCTGCATTGCGGATGACGACTGCGTGTACGAGCCGGATACCGTGGCGCGGGTGCTCGAACAGTTCCGACGATTCCCGGATGTCGCGGCCCTGACGGGAACGGCCGTTGGCCTGGACGAAAGCGTGCCTCCCGCCCGCGAAGGCGCGGTGGTGCGCGATGCGCGGTGGCTGTTCCAGGGCTGTCCCAGCTATGTGCATTTTTACCGCACACGCGTGCTTGATGCAGTGCACGGCTTTGACGAAGAGCTGGGCCTCGGCAGCGGCACGCCTTGGCAGTCCGGGGAGGAGACGGATTTTCTGCTGCGCACGGCGCAGGCCGGTTTTGGTGTCATGCGCGCGCCGGCGGTGCGTATCCGGCATCCGCGTCCGAACCTGCGGGAGCTACCGCAGGAGAAGATTCGCGCTTATGCCGCCGGGCGCATGCGGCTCCTGCGCAAGCACGGCTGCTCGCGGGCCTTTGTGCTCGCCAATGTTGTCTATCCGCTGGCCATGCTACCCTGCGAGTGTCTGGCCGCGTCGTGGCGCATCATGCGCTACCGCTGGGCCATGTTCTGGGAGCGGCTGCGCAACCTGCGGGGGGCGGCGTGAACATCGCCGTGGTGACGCGCGAATTTTCGCCCCTGACCAGGAACGGCGGCATCGGCACGGCCATGCGCTGCCTGTGCGAATTCCTGGCGGTTGAAGGCGGGCATGCGGTGACCGTCTACTACACGGGGCGACCGCATCCGGGCATGGCCCTTTTTGCCGAGGCCATGCGCCGCCGCGGCCTGCGTTTTCGCCCTGTGGTGTCCTTGCCCGGGCTGCTCTTGCGCGACCCGGTGCGCCGCAGCCGCAAGGCCTTTTCCGTGCTGGTCGGGGCGCAGCATGACGTCTGCCTTTTTCATGAGTTCATGGCGGACGGCCTGTTCTGCCTGCGGACACGACGGCGGGGCGAGGGATTAACGGACATGCCCATGGGCGTGGTGACGCACGGCTCCTCCCTCTGGGTGGACGAGGGCAACGGCTGTGTATCCGGCGAAGGCAAACGGCGCGAGCTGTACGCCATGGAGCGGGAATGCTGCGCGCTGGCGGATTTTCTGGTCAGCCCCAGCCGTTACCTGCTGGGCTGGATGCGGGAGCGAGGCTGGACTCTGCCGCGGGACACACGCTGCATCCCCAATTTCACGGCCCTGCCGGGCAGCGTCCCGCCAAGGCCGGACGGCGCTGGGCAGGACGGAACTGTGGAGCTTGTCTTCTTCGGCCGTCTGGAGGAGCGCAAGGGCGTGCGCGTGTTCTGCGAGGCGCTGGCGCTGCTGTCGCCGGAGCTGCTGTCCGGGCGGCGCGTGACCTTCCTCGGCAAGGAGGCCGGCTTCCGCGCGGCGGACGTGCGGGCCATGCTGGCCCGGCAGACGGCGGCAGGCCTGCAACTCGCGCTGCTGACCGGTCTCGGCCCGGACGAGGCGCGCCGCTATCTCTGCGCGGGCCGCAGGCTGGCTGTCATGCCTTCGTTGCGGGAGAACTCCCCCTGCGTGGTGGCCGAATGCCTGGAGAGCGGCATCCCCTTCCTGGCCTCGTCCGTGGGGGGCGGCAGGGAACTGGCGCGGGAAGAGGACAGGAACAACGTTTTTTGCGTGCCCGAGACGACGGCTCTGGCAGAACGGCTGCGCCGCGCGCTGCAGGACGGGAACCTTCCGGCGGGCCGGCCGGCGCACACGCGGGAAACGCTGTTCGCCCAATGGCAGGAGTTGCTGCGGGAACAGGCGCTGCAGGCGGCATAACAGGATCAGCAAAAGAAAAAGGCTTACAGCAATGACAGGCTCTCCGGCGCTGCGGCGCCTCGTGAACAAACTCTATGCGCAGTACGTCAGCGCCGCGGATCAAGCCCTGCTGGACTTCGTCTTTGACGACGAGCCCACGCAGGAAAAGCTGGATCGCTGCTTAGCGGCCTGCGACATTGAAGTCTTGGGCGCGGGCAAGGTCATCCTGCTGACCTACGCGGCACTTGAGCATCCCGAACTGCGCTTCAACGCCTATGCCGGGCCGCGAACCAGAGAGCTGAACACCTTTTTCCGCTTCGCCAACATGAAGACGCTGGCGCATTTCTCGCGCATCGGCAAGGCGTACAATGCCGCGGGCATCCCCATGCTGCTGTTCAAGGGCGGGGCCATGAAGGTGCTGCGGCCCGCCCTGTCCCGGCCCATGGGCGACGTGGACGTGCTCATCCCGGCGGAACGCATCGCGGAGGCCACACGCATCGGCGAGGAGCTGGGCTACCGGCATACAAGAGAAGAATCCAGCCACGCGGTAGACTTCCACACGGAAACCGAAAGCGCGGTGGACGTGCATCACAGCCTCTTCGACCCGGTTCCCGGTCGGGACCAGACGCCCCTTGCCAGGAAGCTCTTCGCCCGCGCCGCGCCCTGTCGCGCCTTTGGCGTGGACTTCCTGCTGCCCTGCCGCGAAGACCTCTGCTTCCTCGTGCTGAACAACCTCACCAAGAATCTGCGCGAGCACACCACACTGCACGGCCTCTGGTTCGCCCTCTGTGACTGCCGCTGGCTGCTGCGGGACAAGCCGGATTTCGACTGGGGCATCGTGCGCGCCGCCGCCGCCCTCTGCGGCCGCGCCATGGAAACGCGCTTCGCGGCGGAATTCATGAACCGCATTGTTCCCGGCCTCATTCCCGAGCCGGAACGGCATCTGCCCGCCGGCACGGCCGTGGACGACTTCTGCGAACAGGTCGTCTACGACGAGGACTATTTCTTCCCGCACCGGCGGCGCTGCCAGGAGCTGCGCGTGGTGGAGCTGAAGAACGCGCCCCGGCGCTGGGTGCCCTACCTCGCCAAGTACCTTGTCATGGAAAAACTGCGCGGCAACCCGGCCTTTGTGCGCTGGTTCCTGCGCCGCAAGGAACGCATGGAGGCGGCCCGTGTTCTGTGACACGCCCACCCAAAAGCAACTACGCGCCATCTACGCCGGGCTGGCGGCCCGCGCTGTGGAACACGGCGGCCCCGTCTGCGTGAAATACCTGCAACTGGGGACGCAAACAGTGCGCGTGGTCTGCTGCGCGGCGGACTTCATCCCGCATATGGAGGCCCAGTGGGCCTACATTCTACGCGACGACGCACCCGCCTGCGACGCCACCATTGTGGTCTGGCAGGAGCGCGAGTTCACCAGGCTCGCACAGTATGCCGCCACCTGCGACAGGACGTCCGCCGCCTACCGCCAATGGCGGCTGGACAAAATGCGCGGCGCGGCCAGGCCCGTCACCGACCTGACCCTTGTGGACCCGGCCTTCCATCATCGGCAGCCCGTGGTGGAAATCTGTTCCGGGGACAAAAGCGTCAGGGCATGGGACCCCGCGAACCGTGTCTTCTATTACGCGGTCAGAGACTTTGCGCCGGAGGAGTTCATCAAGCGCGGGCATCTCTGCGTGCATGCGCTGGCCTGCATCCTCAAGAGGCCGCAGCGCAACCTGGGGCACGGCGCTGTGGTGGGCCTCGACGGGCACGGCGCGCTCATCTGCGGCATGGGCTACCGGGGCAAGTCCACCCTCTCCGTGGCCGCCCTGCTGGACGGCTTCGAGTATGTGACCGACGACTACATCCTGCTGGACAAGAGCGACGGCACGCTGCGCGCCTGGCCCATCTACTCCATTATCACCCTCGGCCCGGCGGTGTACCAGACGCTGTCGCCGCGCATGGACGCCAGATTCGTGTCCAACAACGGCCGCAAGGACAAGTACGTCTTCAGCATTGCCCGCTACCACGAGCGTTTTGCCACGGCCTACCCCATTGAGTGCTGCCTGTTCCCCCGCTTCACCGGCGGGTCGGAGCCGCGCATCGAGCCGGGCGACCGCGTCATCGCCACGGATGAATTTGCCTTATCCACAGTCAACCAGACCGGGGAGGCACAGGACATGCGCCTCATCGCCAAGCTCTGCGGCTTTGTGGACGACCTGCCCTGCTTCCGCTTCAACCTGACCACGGATTTTTTCAAGAACACGCGCTGCCTCCGGGAGTTTCTGGAACAGCGCCGACACCTGAACCACTGATCCCCGGAGGATATTCCCATGGCTTCCTATGTGCTTAACGAAGCAAAAATGTTCAGCGACATCGCCGACGGCATTGCCATTGTCATCAATTCCGAAACCGGCATCTACTACGGCATGAACGGCTTTGGCACCACGGTCTTTGACAGCCTCATGTCCGGCGCGTCCGTCGAGGCCGTGCTGGCCGCGCTCAAGGCCCTGCCCGGCGCGCCGGACGACATGGAGGCCCGGCTCAACGCCTTTGTGGATGAGCTCAAAACTTTCGAGATCGTTATCGAGGGTGGCGACGGAACGGGCGAGGCCGGCATCGACGCCGAGGCCGCCAAGGCGGACGAGTTCACGCTCACCGTGCAGGAATTTGACGACGCCCAGGAGCTGCTCCTGGCCGACCCCATCCACGAGGTGAAGGAAGACACCGGCTGGCAGCCCGACAAGAGCGCCCTGGAAACGGATCAGGAAACCGTCAAGGCCAAAGAAGCCAAGATGAAAAACTGATTCCGGTGAACGCCATGCCTTCTGTTCCTCAGGTTTCCGTCATCATTCCGGTCTACAATACCGGCCCCTATCTGCGGCGTTGCCTGGACTCCGTGTGCAGGCAGACGCTGCGGGATATCGAGATCATTTGTGTGGATGGCGGATCTACAGATAATTCCCTTGAAATTCTACGCGACTGGCAGAGTCGTGATGCACGAATCCGCCTTATAGAGCTCGGTACAAATCAAGGGTCTTCCGTTGCCGCAATGCTGGCCTTGCTATTGCTTGTGGAGAATACATTGGTTTTATCGATTCTGATGATTTATTGATTTAGATTACTATGAAAAATTATTTTATTCTGCATATAATAATATGTCAGATATATCACGTGCAGCATTTTTACATGTTGATATTGAATATATATCAAATAATATTGATAAATGTCAAATAATAGAAAAAAATAAAAAATTAATACAGTCTGAAGTTAACAGAAATGAGTTATTAAAAAAGAATAAATTATGCTTTTGTGATGGATTTACAACATGTATTTTTAGAAATAATATTATTAAAGATAATAATATTATATTCACTGAAGGATTAAATAATTTTGAAGATATTGTATTTCTTGTACAATGTGCTTATTATGCAAATAAAATAAGTATTATAGATTCAGTTTATTATTATTATTGTTGTTTAACAAAAAACTCCAATTCAAGAAGAACAAATACCTATGAAACCCTCAAAATGGTTACTGATAGTTCAAAAATAGTTATGGATTTTTTAAATACGTATGATTATGATAAATATTCATATATGTATATATCTAGATATATTATTAATACTATAAAATTATTACAAGTAAAAACAAAACTTGATATTTTTTTAATAGAAAAAACACTTTTAATACTAAAAATGAACAAATTTTTACATGAAGATCGTGATATACAACTATTATTTACACACTTTTTATTGAAGAAAAAGTTAATAAAAATAATTAAATTTCATAATATGGAGTATGTATGACTACCAAAATTTCATGTGTCGTACCTGTTTGGAACTCACAACACTGGCTTGCAGATTGTTTAGATAGTATATGTGGACAAACTATACATGATATCGAAATTATATGTATTAATGATGCATGTACAGATAAGAGTGGAATAATTTTGGAAAACTATGCAGCAAAAGATCCATGTATCAAAATCATTACTCTTTCACAGAACCAGGGTGAGTGAGTTGCGCGTAACTTGGATATGGAGATGGCTTCAGGCCAGTATATTGGTTTTATTGATAGTGATGATTCTATTACACCATGTTTTTTCCAAGAATTATACAATTCTGCCATACAAACGGAGCAGATATAACACGAGGATACATTCGTGAATATTGTTTTGACAAAATTATATTAGATAAAAATGATATTCTTGATTCTATAAAAAAAGATAAATCTTATTTTTTAAGCGGTTTTTCATCAGTCATTTATAAGATATCTTTTTTAGAAAAATGGAAAATAAATTTTGGTAAATATATTTCACGCTCTGCAGATACAGCATTCTTATTACATGCTGTCGCAGCAAGTAATTTTGTTGCTGTTAGAGCATTTTGCTTTTAACTTTTTACATAGCCACAGGATTTAAACCATCCTTCAGCGTCTTTTTGTGTGATACAACTTAATGCTTTTCCAATGGACTTGTACAGTTCATCACATGTTTTTGCTTTCATACCCCGAAGTAATTGTTTCACTTTGCTCCACATCTTTTCAATGGGATTTAAATCCGGGCTGTATTCTGGAAGGAAAATATACTTGCAGCCTTTTTCCCTTATCAAGTTTTGGGCTGTTTTTGATTTATGGACATTCAAATTATCCATTATAACAACATCGTTAGCTTTAAGCGTTGGAAGAAGAAATTTTTCAATATAAGCATTGTACATTTTTCCATCCAGTGCCCCATCAAAAACAACACTGCAAGTTTCTCCCGTTACCCGGATTGCTGAAAGTATGCTTATCCTTTCCCAACGTCC